>CAYNGW010000036.1:3043-13633 GCA_964396955.1 uncultured Rikenellaceae bacterium
TTGATCCTGAAATAATAAAAAGTGCTCAAAAACCGATTAAAAGAATGATTGATATCTCAAAGAAGCTAGGTATTTAGATAATGAAGAAAGTATTTATCATAATGCTTATTGTAATTTCCTCAATAAAAGGATACTCACAAACTATTACGGAATTTAAAGACGTTTATCAGGTATTTAAATATCCTAATGGTTCTGTATCGAGCGAAGGCATGTACAGGAATGGAAAGCCTGACGGATTCTGGAAAAGCTATTATGTGACCGGCATAATAAAATCAGAAGGAAAGTACAAAAACTTCATGCTGGATAGTATTTGGCTTTTTTATGATCAGGTAGGCGATACTACAAACAGGATAAGCTATCTGTTCGGAAAAAAGAACGGCTACTATTTTATATATAAAAAAGATCCTTCCAGGGGCCTGTATATATGGTCAAAGGAGCTCTATGCAGGCGACAAGAAAGAAGGAACAGCCTATATTTATTTTCCTGATGGCAAGATTCAGCAGACATTTGCCTATAATGGAGGAAAGAAAGAAGGATTATCAAAGGAATATGACAGGGACGGCAATGTCATTACACTTCTTGAGTATAATAATGATTTTCTTATAAGCAGGGAAAAGATCAACAGGACTGACAATGAAAGGCTGAAACAGGGAGAATGGAAAGAATTCTATCCCTCCGGAGCCCTGAAAACAGAAATGACATATAAAGATGACCTGCTGCATGGATATTACAAAGAATATGATGCCCGCGGAAATCTTGTGCTGACGATGCTCTATGACAACGGTGCAATTGTAAGATCAAGGGTTGAGGATGAGCCGGATATAGAATATGTTAACAGGTACAATGGTGACGGAAAGCTTATATACAATGGCCCGTTCAGAAATAATGTCCCTGTTGGAACCCACAGGGAATATGGGAAAGACGGGAAGGTAAGCAACGCATTCATTTACAATGATAACGGCTTATTGATGTCGGAAGGCATTGTTGATGAAGCAGGAAACCTGAATGGAAAATGGAAAGATTTTTACCCGGATGGTAAAATCAGGGCAGAAGGCACCTATAATGACAATAGAAAGACAGGATTATGGAAATTCTATAATGCTGCCTCAAAAGTGGAGCAAACAGGATATTTTAATAACGGAAGACCTGACGGCCTGTGGCAATGGTATTATGACAACGGTGCAATACACAGGGAAGAAGAATATTTTCAGGGTCAGCGTGACGGATTGTATACAGAATATTCAATGAATGGAGATATTATTGCAACAGGGCAATATTCAGACGGCGAAAAAAACAGTGACTGGAAATTCAAATCCGGTGATTTTACCGAGGAGGGCAAATATATTATCGGTTTAAAGGACGGACAGTGGAAATCATATTACGAAAACGGCAAACTGAAGTTTAAGGGAAGCTATGTTCAGGGAAATCCCGACAAGCAGCACCTGTATTATTATGAGTCAGGGAAAATAAGGGAAGAACAGTATTACCAGATGGGATTACGGCAGAAAACCTGGAAAAAATTCGATGAGGAGGGTGTCCCTGAATTGATTATTACTTATAAAGATGATGTTGAGATAAGCATAAATGGCGTTAAAATAAATCTTCCTGAAAGCGATACAAAGCTGATAAAATAGTTACTTTGCTTCATGGAAGAGAACTTCAATATCAGAAAGGAAAGCACTTCAACCGCCGACAGGGAATTTGAGAAACAACTCAGACCATTATCTTTCAGTGATTTTAAGGGACAAAAACAGGTAATTGACAACCTGATAGTGTTTGTGACGGCAGCAAAGCAACGGGGAGAATCCCTTGATCATGTCCTTTTGCACAGCCCTCCCGGTCTCGGAAAAACAACACTGGCAAATATAATTTCAAATGAGCTCCAGGTGAACCTGAGGGTTACCTCCGGTCCGGTCCTGGACAAACCCGGGGATCTGGCCGGGCTGCTGACAAATCTTGAGGAAGGAGATGTTCTCTTCATTGACGAAATACATCGTCTGAGTCCTGTTGTGGAAGAATATCTGTATTCGGCAATGGAAGATTTCCAGATAGATATAATGATTGATAAGGGACCAAGCGCACGGTCGGTACAATTAACTCTCAATAAGTTTACGCTCATTGGCGCAACAACACGGTCAGGATTGCTGACAAGTCCATTGAGAGCCAGGTTTGGAATTAAGTTTCATCTCGAATATTACGATCATGAGGTGCTTACGGGGATTGTCAAACGATCAGCAGGAATCCTTGATGTTAAGATTGATGAGCCGGCAGCTGTTGAAATTGCCAGGAGAAGCCGGGGAACTCCAAGAATAGCCAATGCGCTGCTCCGCAGGATAAGGGACTTCGCCCAGGTTAAGGGATCAGGCAAAGTTGACCTTGAAATTACAAAGTATGGTCTTAATGCCCTTAATATAGACCAGTATGGGCTTGATGAAATGGACAACAGGATCCTTTCAGCTGTAATAAACAAGTTTAACGGAGGCCCCGTGGGATTAACCACTATTGCAACAGCCGTTAGCGAGGAAAGCGGAACCATTGAAGAAGTATATGAGCCGTTCCTCATTAAAGAGGGCTTTCTGAAAAGAACTCCTCGTGGAAGAGAAGCCACGGAACTCGCCTATAAGCATCTTGGAAAGCGATTCGGCCGCAGAGAAGGCTCTCTGTTTTGAAAATCAGTTGAATACATTACTGATCTTTTCCAGCCCTTTTTTATTCAGGATCCTGATCTTTTTTCCATTAAGCTCAACCAGCTTGTCAGATTTAAATTCTGACAAAAGCCTGATCACCGATTCTGTTGCAGTTCCGACTATATTTGCCAGCTCTTCACGGGTCAGGGATATCTGGAGACAATTCTGTGAATCAAGACCAAAATCACTGACAAGCAGGAGAATTATTTCAGCAAGCCTTTCCCGTACGGTTTTCTGTGCTATGTCGGTTATAAATGAATTTGCCTCCCCGAGCTCGTGACAGGCAAGCTTAAGTAATTCATGAGCAAATCCTGAATTGGTTTTAACGAGCTTTATCAGAATTTCAGATGGTATAAAACAAACCATGCAATCTTCAATGACTTTGGCTGAAGTACATGCGGATTCATTGCTCAGAACGCTACGGTAGGCAATTATGTCCCCGGGTTTTGCAAAACGTATTATCTGTTCCTTTCCGTCAAAGCCTGTCTTAAATACTTTAATAATTCCTTTATTGATGCAAAAAAAACCACTTATCCTGCTTCCCTCATTGTAAAGTATTTCTCCTCGTTTGTACTGACGGAACTCTTTTTCAAAATTAATCATATCAGCCTCATCACGGGTAAGATGTTTGAAAATAGAGCCGGTTTCCAACGCACACTTATCACAAAGGGGGATGTGGACGTCGTGCTGCTTCATGTCTTTCTGTGATTAATTTAATAGATTAACAATGATTTGATTATAATTGTTCGCTTATTTAAAATGCAGTACTGAACTGTTCAAGAAACCTTATATCGTTTTCAAAATAGAGACGCAGATCATTGACCTGGTATTTAAGCATGGCAGGTCTTTCAATTCCCATTCCGAAGGCGAAACCGGTATATTTACGGCTATCAATATTGTTTGCTTCAAGAACTGCAGGATGAACCATTCCGCAACCAAGCACCTCAAGCCAGCCGGTATATTTACAGACATTGCAACCATCTCCACCGCATATACTGCAACTAATATCCATTTCTCCGGAGGGTTCCGTAAACGGGAAATATGACGGCCTTAAGCGAATCTTTGTATCCTTGCCGAACATCTCACGGGCATAAAACAATAACGTCTGTTTAAGGTCCGCAAACGAAACGTTCTCATCAATGTAGAGACCTTCAACCTGATGAAAGATGCAATGGGCCCTTGCGGAGATGGCTTCATTGCGGAAAACCCGACCAGGAGAAATAGTCCTGATAGGCGGCTTCTGGTTCTCCATTACGCGGACCTGAACTGAAGAAGTATGCGTTCTGAGTAAAATATCGCGGGGACTGGAATCTTCAGGTGAAATCCTTGAAATGTAAAAAGTATCCTGCATATCACGGGCAGGATGCTCGGGAGCAAAATTCAGCTTTGTAAAAACATGATCATCATCTTCAATCTCAGGTCCTTCGGATACAGTAAATCCGATACGTTCAAAAATATCAATTATCTCATTCCTGATAATAGATATTGGATGACGTGAACCAAGGAACCAGGGATAAGCCGGACGGGTAAGATCACCGGCCGAAGAAAATTTATCTGCAGACTGAAGTCCTGTTTTAAGGTAATTATACTTTTCAAGGGCATTCTGTTTTAATATATTCAGCTTCTGGCCGATCTCTTTTTTCTCTGAAGCTGATATATTCCTGAATTCCTCAAACAATTCAGAAATAAGTCCTTTTTTGCTCAGGAACTTCAGGCGGAATGATTCAATCTCTTCATTGCTTTTCGCGGAGAAAGAAGAAATTTCAGAAAGAAGATTATCTATTTTTTTAAACATTAAAATAGCTTTAATGATATTTATTTGCTGACGATTTTTATTTTGAAGATCTTAATATCACTAAGAGGTTTATCTGTATTGTCTGTTTTTACTGCAGCAATTTTATCAACAACATCCAATCCTTCCAGCAATTCGCCAAAGACAGTATAAGTGCCGTCAAGACGCGGTACTCCGCCAATAGTCTTGTAAACAATCCGTTGATCTTCAGGTATCTTGTAAAAACCGTCTGTGGTAAGATAATTGAACATTTTCTCAGATGCCTTTTCCTGGATCTCGCTGTCAGGCAATGGAACTCCCGACTTTATTGCACTGTCGGCAAAATGACGGATAAATTTATTAAACAGGGCACGCCTGATATTATTGTTTATCATTTCTTCTGCCTGGTTCAGCTCGTCATCAGTGAATTTCACTCCCTGAACAATATAAAAATGTATCCCGGAAGACCTCATATCAGGATTGACATCATTGTTCTCGCGGGCAGCTGCCAGGGCTCCCTTTTTATGAAAAAGCTGTTTAGTGAATTCCGATGGGATTGTATAGGTATTCAATGAATCTGCAATTTTGTCAACAGGGATACTGCGGGTAAGGGGATCACCTGCCTGGATCATGAAGCCGTTAATTACACGATGAAATAAAATACCCTCGTAAAAGCCTGAATTAACAAGCTTTATAAAATTATCCCTGTGAATGGGAGTATCATCACAGAGCCTGAGTTTTATATCCCCAAGCGTAGTTTTCATGAGAATAACGGTGTTTTCATTGCCTCCGGGAGAAGTACAGGAAATAGCCGGAAAAATAACGGATAGGAATAATATCCTGGTTACTATTTTGTTCATGAATATTGGCTTTTGGTTAATAATGTTCTGCAAATCTGAAAACAAAGATATTTAACTTTGGGCGATCACGAAAGAAATGGTTTTCAAAATATGATTTTTTCATGTTTTATACTTCAAGGAAGAAAAATGATCTTTGAAGCTATTTTTATCTTAAAGCATTAAGGTGAACGAGATCAGGACGTTAGCGAAACAAACTGCCATATACGGATTTGGAACAATAGTTCCGAGATTCCTGAATTATGGCATAATGACATTCTTCTACACAAGGATATTTGAAAAAGCGGAATATGGAGTTGTGACTGAGCTTTATGCATGGATGGTATTGATGCTGATTGTTTTGACTTACGGTATGGAGACGGGGTTCTTCAGGTTTGCACAGAAAAAGGAAGACTCTAAAAAAGTATACAGCACAGCTCTTTTAAGCCTCCTTATTACTTCATCATTATTCCTGATATTTGTTAATATTTTCATTGGTCCCGTATCCGCGGTTCTTAATTACAGCGGAAATCATGATTATATAAGGCTGTTTGCAGGAATTGTTGCAATAGATGCATTTACGGCAATACCCTTTGCATGGCTGAGGAAAGAAAACAAACCTGTTGTTTTCAGCATTATCAAGATTGTCAATGTAATTATTACAATAGTCACAGTACTGTTTCTGCTTTTATGGGCCCCGGGTATTTATGAAAGAAGCGACGGATGGTTCAGGACTGTTTACGATCCGGGGTATAGAGTGGGCTATGTATTCGTGGCAAATCTGGTTGGCAGTATTGCGACCCTTATCATGCTTTTGCCATACATACTAAAAATAGGTCCTGTTTTTGACAGGTCTATATGGAGTAAAATGATTAATTATTCTTTTCCGCTTATGATTGCAGGGCTGGCAGGATCGATAAACGATACTCTTGACAAGGTCATATTGAGAAGAATAATTGGAGAGGAGACAGGCCTTGAAACTGTCGGGGAATATGGAGCAGGATATAAGATCGCTGTTTTAATGGCACTGTTTATTCAGATGTTCAGATTTGCAGCGGAACCGTTCTTTTTTGAAAGGGCAAAACATGAGGATGCGAAGCAAACATATGCATATATAATGAAATATTTTGTGATAATAATGCTGATCATTTACCTGGGAATAAACCTATATATATCAGGATTTCAGCTTATTATTGGAAAATCGTTCAGAGATGCGATAATTGTGGTACCCATTGTAAGCATGGGATACCTGCTCTATGGAATTTATATTAACCACAGCATCTGGTACAAGCTGAATGACCTTACCAGGTTTGGAATATATATTACTCTAATAGGTAGTGGTATAACAATTCTGATCAATGTTTTATTTATTCCGGTTTACGGTTATATAGCATCTGCATGGGCACATGTTGCAGCATACGGATCAATGATAATAATGTCATTCATTTTTGCCCGGAAGCATTACAGGGTTGAATATAATATGACAGAACTTATTCCTTATTTTGCACTGGCAATTGGAATGGTAGTATTCAGCAGGTTGTACAATTATAAAAACGTTATTTCTGAAATCATGATTAACACAGTATTTATTGCTGCTTTTCTGATTTATGCTCAGTATAAGGATAAATTAGTTACTGTCTTTTTGAAGAAAAAGAAATAGATGAAGATAAAAATCTTAAATAAATCAAAACACAAACTTCCCTCCTATTCAACCGATGCCTCTGCCGGCATGGATTTAAAGGCTAATATAGACAAGGATGTTGTTTTGAAACCGATGCAAAGAGCATTAATTCCTACAGGATTATTCGTCGAAATACCGGTTGGCTATGAAGCACAAATAAGGCCGAGAAGCGGACTTGCTAAAAACAAAGGAATAACGGTTCTGAACTCGCCGGGCACTATTGATGCAGATTACAGGGGAGAAGTGTGTGTGATTCTAATAAACTTATCGAACGAAAATTTCGTTATACAGGATGGAGAAAGAATAGGACAGATGATAATAAACAGGCATGAGAAAGCTGAATGGATTAATGTAAATATGCTGAAGGAAACAAAAAGAGGATCAGGAGGATTCGGTCATACGGGGAAGAAATAAACATGAGAAGAAACGCTTACATTCTTTTACTGATTATAGTGATGGCAGCAGGATTAACTTACTGCAGCAAGAAAATAATTACTTCAGCAACAGGCAGCATAAAAGAATATGACTCTGTTGCATTCGATTATTTTTATGTTGAGGCTGTAAAGCTTAAACTGATGGGAAACGGCGGTGAGGCTTTGAAATTCTTTGAACAGTGCCTGAGAATTAATCCCGAAAGCAGCGGATCATACTACCAGATGGCTCAGATAGTTATGGCAAACGGTGATATAAGCAATGGGAAGAAGTATCTCAAAAAAGCAATTGCAATGGAACCCGGAAATCTATGGTATCTGATGATGCTGGCCGGAACATATTATCAGGAACAAAAATTAGACAGCGCAATCATATACTACGAAAAGGCAGTAAATAATCATCCTGAAAGAGAAGATATGAAACTGACATTGGGAAACCTTTACTCGGAGGACAAAGAGTACGATAAAGCAAACATGATTTTTGAAAACCTTGATAAAAAATATGGAATTAATGAATCTTCAACCGTTGGGTCAATAAAGAATTTAATGTGGGCAGAAAGGTATAATGAAGCCCTGGAAAAGGCATTGTTACTTCTTAAGGAGTATCCTGATGAGATATTATTCAACGGATTGCTGGCAGAAATATACAGCGGAAAAGGAGAACCGGAGAAAGCAATGGAAGTTTATAACAGGCTTCTGGAAAGAAATCCGGATAATCCGGAAACACAGCTGTCGTTATGTGATTTTCTCATAAATGAGAAGAAATATGACGAATTATTGATGTTGCTGAATAGTGTAATTCTGAATAGTCAAATATCAAAAGAAGATAAAATATCACTCTTTGCAAAACTTATAGGAATTCCCGGAATGGTTTCATCATATAATCAAAAACTTCAACTGGCCCTTATGGTACTGGAGGCTGAATATAAGGATGACAATATTGTAAATTTATTAAGACCCGAATTACTGGTTCAGGGGAAAAAATATGATGAATCAGCATCAAGGCTGGAAGAGATTATTAAGACTCAGCCTGAAAATTATTTTGCATGGGAAAAGCTGTTGTTTGTATATCTTGATGCTGGTGAATTCATTAAGCTTGAAGAAAGAGGAAGAGAATGCGCTACAAAATTCAACAGGTCATTTCTCGCAAAAATATTATATGCTACAGGGGCTACTGAAAACAAGAATTATGAAAGAGCCCTTGAAGAACTGCGAAAAGCAGATATACTTGCGGGAGACAATAAGGAAATGCTGATGCAGGTGCTTTCAATGAGGGCAGATATTTATTACAGGATGAAAGATTTTGAAAAAGCATTCAAAACATTTGATGAAGCGCTAAAGGCAAACAAGGACGATATTGCAACATTGAACAATTATGCATATTATCTGGCTGAACAAAATTTAAGGCTGAAGGAAGCTGAAATAATGGCAAAAAAAGTTATTGAGACAGAAAGAAGCAATAATACATTTCTTGATACATATGGCTGGGTGCTATACAAGAGAGGAAAAGTAAAAGATGCGGAGAAAATCTTTGAAGAGATAATAAATAACAGCAAAGATACTGATGCTGAGTACTTTGAGCATTACGGATACATTTTGAAAAAGCGAAAGAATTGCCAGGAGGCTATAAATAACTGGACATCAGCGCTTAAGATGGACAGCACAAAGACACACCTTATAGAGGAGATAAAAAATTGCGGAAATTAACGTTGATAGTGTTGATTGTTGCAATTACAGGATGTTCTGTAGCACGGAAAAATGCAGGAGTTGTATCTTTGGAAACAACTGGTAAGATTAGCCTTTCTCATCAGATAATGGCTTTTAATATATCCAACAATGATTTTAACATCCTGAAGGCTGAAATTGATATAAGAAACGATACGGAAGGCCAGAGAATGGTCGGAAACATGAAATATAAGAAGCCGGGAACATATCTTATAAGTATTAGAAATCAAACCGGAATCGAAGCGGCAAGAATATTTATAAATGAAGATACAGTACTTATAAATGACAGGATAAATAAGAAATTATATTTCGGATCAACGGATTATCTATTTGGAAAATACGGCATAACCGCAGCTATTCTACCGATAATATTAGGTGATTTCATAACGGATTCTGATGGAAATGAGGAAATCATATGCGTAAACAACCAGGCCTCTTATAGAAAAGAAAATGGAAATAAAGAACTGATTTATAACATAGACTGCGGGAAAAGAAAAGTAACTGATGTAAGGTCTTTGGATCCGGTAACGGGTAAGGGAATTATAATAAAATTCGAAAAGTTTGATAGAATAGATCAAATAGCTATTCCAAGAGATATTAAAATAATGGATTCTGCCGCAGAGACCAGTATCCATTTAAATATTATAAAGATTGAAACAGGCCCGGAAAGTAAAATTATTTTCATTCCGGGAAAAAATTATGAACAGGTATTGTTGAAATGAAAAGAAGATTTGTAATAGCAATATTACTATCGGGCCTATCAATTCTGGCATCAGCTCAAACAAAAGCTGAACTGGAGGAGAAAAGAACAAAAACACTGGAAGAAATTGCATATGTTGATAATATGCTGAAAAGCACGGCAGAGCAAAAAACAGCCGGGCTTAATGCATTAAAAATATTAGGAAAAAAAGTAAATCTGAGAGAAGACGTTATTAAAGGAATGGGTGCGGAAATCAAACTGTTAAATGAAAGAATAGAACTCAACAGGTTTGCCATTGAAATGATGGAAAACGATCTGATTAATCTGAAGGAAGATTATTCAAGAGCAATTATAAATTCTTATAAGTCAAAGAAAAGCAATCCGGATATAATATATATATTATCAGCAAAAGACTTTAACCAGGGATATAAAAGGCTCAAATATCTTCAGCAGGTAACAAAATATCGAAGAAATGAAGCAGAAATAATTGGAGAGCTAAAGGAAGAGATTGAAGAGACAAAACAACGACTGGAGGATGACTTGCTAAGAATATCGGATCTGAGAAAAAGCGAGGAGGTTCAGAAAGGATTGTTACAGGGAGAACAGACAAGGAAACAAAAAATGATAAGATCATTAAGCTCAAAAGAAAAACAGCTAAAAAAGGAGCTTGACGAAAAAAAAAGAATAGCAAAAAAGCTGGAAAGTGAAATAGCCAGAATTATTGAAGCAGAAAGAAAGAAGTCAAGAATGACAGACCTG
>CAYNGW010000037.1:0-13615 GCA_964396955.1 uncultured Rikenellaceae bacterium
TTACTTTTGATGCATACATGCTGTCGGCTTTTGCATATCCGAGAACACCGCATGAAGAGCTTCCTCCTGTTCCTTTTGCATTTCCGAAGGAATCGGCGGTGGGGGCCGCAAGGACAGCAATATCAATCGTTACTTCGCCATCCTGTATAGCCTGAACCCGTCCTCCGTGCGACCTGAGAACGGCCGTACCCTTCATTTTTCCTTCTGATACATACCTGCCCAGTGGACCGTTCATGCTGCCTTCTATCCTGGTTATTGTGCCGTCGTCGAGATATCTGATCAAAGGATCATTGCACGGAAATGATGCGGAAGGGAACCACACAAGGTTCTTCACTCCCATAGTTGATGCAATTTCAAAAACCCTGTTGCTTATCAGATCGCCGTCTCTCAGATGATGATGGGTCGAGATTGTCATGCCGTCCCGGAGGCCGCACTTTCTTAACGCCTCCTCCAGTGAACTTACAACCTTGTTCCCGTCGCCGGGAAAATCCTGGCATGTAGGTATGGGAGGTGAATATTTCCCGCCTTCAGGCCTGTACTTGCCGACTCCCCGGAACGGGACAGCAGGTTTTCCGTTAATTTCCAGCGGAACAGTCCTGCCTGCAGCATTTATAACTGTTTTGACTGCCATATTATTGAACAATAATTGATTAACTATTTGCAGAAGGCATATTTCCCATCCAGTTTTTTTGCAGCTTGCCAAGCTTTATTGCCAGTTCAATGGTTTTCCGGGCCCTGAGAACAACCGGCTGATCAATCATCTTTGATCCGACTGCCACAACTCCTAGTCCATTTTTCCTTGCTTCCTCAAATGCGATCATGATATTCATTGATTTTTCTATTTCAGTTTCATCAGGTGCAAAGCCCTGATTAATAACAGCAACCTGCCGCGGGTGAATGCATCCCATTCCTTCAAAACCCAGAGCTTTTGAATTCCGGACATTCTGCTTCAGCGCCTCCATATCGGCCACATCGGAGAATACCGAATCTATTGGCTGTATCCCTGCGGCCTTTGCGGCTATCACCAGCCTGCTCCTGGCGTATAATGATTCTCTTCCTTCGGCAGTCCTTGTGACACCAAGGTCGGCGGTAAAATCTTCAAGACCGATTGCCAGTGCCACAACATTTTCTGAAGCTTTTGCTATGCCTGATGAATTTTCAATCCCCAGGGCACTTTCAATGATCGGCATCAGGAAAACCGGATTCTTTATTCTTAACTTCTTCCTGATGGAGGAGATCTCCCTGTCAATTATATTTATTTGGTCGGGTAAATCGCATTTCGGTACCAGGACAAGATTTACGTTATTTGGTATTACTGACCGGAGGTCCTTCAGTCCTGTTTCACCCTGGTTTATCCTGACCATCCTTTCAGCCCCCCGGAAATCGACCTGGCGGAGAGCATTTCTTACAAGTATCCTTGCCTCATCCTTCTTTTCAGGTGCAACTGAATCTTCCAGATCAAGGATGATACCATCCGCAGAATGAAGTCCGGCATTAATCATCATGCCGGGGGTATTCCCGGGAATGTACAACCGCGAGAACCGGAACCTGTCTGCGGAGGTTGAATACCTGTTTTCCCTGATAAGTTCAGGAAGGAAATCCAGATCAGTATTTATAAGCTTTCTGACTGCGGCCTCGAGCCTGGCTGCTATTACAAATGGAAGCGCTCCCGAGTCAGTTATCATCACCTTTGCATTCCTTACTTTAAAGAACCTGAGAATATCTATGCACAGGCTGGTGATGGAGTCACCGTAGAGTGCTTTCACTTTCGATGTCAGATCAATATCAATTCCGCCCCTTTGCCTGAGCTCAAGGGTAATTTCACAATCCGATCTTACCTTGGATCCGGTATTGCCGGCGGTGGCAGTCATCCTGTTCATATCTGATTTGAATTAACGTTTTTGTTCTCACATACCTCTATCAGAACTCCTGATGTTGATTTTGGATGAAGAAATGCAATATCAAGCTTATCTGCGCCTTTTCTTGGGATTGCATCTATAAGCATGACACCATGCTCTTCCGCATGCCTTAACTGCTTTTCAATATCTTTTACGCCAAAAGCTATATGGTGGATCCCCTCACCGCGCTTTTCAATGAATTTCCCTATTGGTCCCCGCGGATCGGTTGATTCAAGAAGCTCAATCTTTGTTTCTCCTACCCGGAAGAATGCAGTTCTTACTTTCTGTTCTGCCACCTCTTCGATCTTATAGCATTTCAGGCCGAAAATCTTCTCATAAAAATCAATTGAAGCTTCAAGGTTCCTGACTGCAATTCCAATATGCTCAATATGTGATGGTTTCATAGTATTGAATAAGGTTAAGTTCAACCAATAACAAAATTAGCTGATTATCGCAACTCAAACCAAACAATTATCATGTTTTCTTGATGGTGGTATGCCTTTCAGTGTTCAGAACGGGAAATCGACAGGTGTCTTTTTTTCAGATTCCACATTTTCAGGCTTTTTGGCAGCCTCATGAACAGGTATTCCGTCAACAAAAATTGCCTTGTAAGGTGTTGTAGGGCAGGCAAATTCACAATGACCGCAGCCAATGCAAATTTCAACATTTGTTTCCGGTATAACCAGGTTGCCCTCATAGGGGATCATATAAACGGCTTTTGTAGGACAGGCTTCGGAGCAGGCTCCGCAGGCTGTTTTTTCCGTTTTTACAATGCAGTTATCCTTTATGAAATTGACTTTGCCGATCCTGGTCAGTTTCTTGGCTTCCAGAAGCAGTGGGTGAAGAGCATTAGTAGGGCATATCTCGGTGCAAACAGTGCAATTATAGGTGCAGAAGCTTTTGAGGTAATCCATTACCGGCTGCATCATGCCTTTGACACCGTACTGCAGCAGGGCCGGCTGAAGAACTTTATTAGGACAGGCTGTTATACACAGGGAGCAGGCAGTGCAATCTGTATTGAAATCTTCTATTGATACTCCTCCGGGCGGGCACACCGGATAGGTTCTGTTTTCCTTCACAGTCGAAGCTTTTTTTGGTACAGGGGCATTTTTATCCTGCCCCCTGACAGCAAATGGGAGGCCGAAAAGAAGTGCCAGGGATCCTGCAATGAATTTGCGTTTATCTGTATCAGTTTTGCTGACCTTTTTCTTCACGGTCACTACTCCAAAGGATATCGCTTTATCAGGACAAATATTTATACAATTAAAGCAGCTTACACATCGGCTTACGTCAACATCGTGCTTGAGGAAATCAATGCATGACGATTTGCATCCTACTGAACAGAGGCCGCATTTTGAACACTGGCTTTCATTGATTTTTATCCTCAGTAACGATACTTTTGAGAATAGTCCCAGCAGTGTTCCGACCGGACATATCATATTACAGTAAAGACGGCCTTTTGTCAGAGAGAGGAGCCCTATAAGGAGCAAGAATACAAGAGGAATCGAGTATGCAAGCAGATGGAATCCTTTGACCGGTATATGACTCAAAGAATAAACATCGAATTTTCCGAGAATCCCGGCAATAAAATTATTTATGAGAATTACTATGGGTTTTACGAAAAAGGTCATAAATCTGCCAAATATACTGTATGGATCAAGCAGGGTAAGCAGATAAACGCCCCATGCAACACTGACTGTCAGTGTTATTGCCAGAATCGAGTATCTGATTATTGTAAACGGTTTCTTATAGCCATATCTCCGGAATCTCTTTTTAATACGCCCACCAATCCGGCTGTTTAGATCTTGTCCTATACCCAGCGGACACAGGAAGGAACAATATGTTCTTCCAGTAAGCAGAGTAAGAATGAGAACTGCTGCAAAGCCGGCTGATACCAGAGTTCTAAGATCAAAGAATTTTAACAATGACGGGAAAAACTGGAGGGAAAGCAGAATGTTTATATATTTTGATGGTATTAAGTATGTGAAATCAGCGAATACAATAAAGAAGCAGATGAAGATAATTGCTGAGAAGAAAATACGAAAACTTCTTAAATAAGGCGACCTCATCAGAAATTACATTTTAATTCTTGTTATATTAAGCGAGTCAAGGTTCATGTTGCCAAGGCCCATCTTATGGGCTATCGGGATATATTCGATTCTTTCAGTTTCAACACCGAGCATTTTGGAGGAGGCTGCGTCACCTGCAACCCAGTCTGTAGTTATAATCAGCGAATTCATCAGCACAAGGTCTTCCTTTGATATACCCTGAGGGCCATGTTTCACCATAACATTATAGCAGTCAATGATATTCAGATGAGGTTTTTTCTCAAATAACGCATAATCGGCAATACACTGATTCAGGTCGTTTGAATGCCAGTATCCTCTGTCCCAGACAACCCCCATCATATTTTTGAGGCAGCATGTCATTCTTGTGGAGTTATGCTCCTTCAGGATCGGCACATTAATAAACACATCTGTTTCAAGGAGAAGCTCATGCACCTTTGCACTTTTCAGCTTTACACCGCCAGGGATCTCCACCTGCTGATAGTACTTCTCCGATGCCCCCGGAACGACTTTTGCCCCGGCATCTTTTGCGGCTTTCTCTATCCCGGAGTTTTTATAGCAATTGACCCAGTTATCACATGTGTGGTCGAAAACATAAACCTCCTTTGCCCCTGCTTTAAAACAATGCTCTATTATTCTCTTTACCAGCAAAGGATTTGTATTGGCAGCGAGTTCAGGCAGAACATCCCATCCAATGTTTGGTTTGACCAGAACCTTCTGGCCTTTCTGAATGAATGTACCAAGCCCTCCAAGCTCCTGTATGCCAAGATCGAACATTGCATCCGGCTTGCCACCCATAACTGCAACCATGTCATATTTTTCCCTTCCGGGTTTGGCTGCCGACAAATTATCAAATCGTCCGACGCTGATTGCTGCACCTGCTGCCAATCCAGCGCCTGCCGATCTTTTAAGAAAGTCCCTTCTCTTCATGTTTGAATTACTTTTCTATCAGGAAATATCAGAATAAAGGCCGAAAAATACAACTTTTTTTGTTATTCTGTACCGTTTTTTAAGCCTAACTCAGGTGGCTTATTAAAATGCATCTTTTCCGTTACCTTGCTTCCCTGAGGCAACAAATTATCGGTTAATATGTTATATTAGCAACGAAAATCAGAATCGCTTATTCTTTTCTGATATTCAAATTCAATTTTAAAACAAACAGATAATGAAGATCCTCTGCTACGATTGCTTCTCAGGTATAAGCGGTGACATGAATCTTGGCGCAATGATAGATCTCGGGATTGACAGGTCATTTCTTACCGGTGAATTGAACAAACTCAGGCTGAAAGGATGGAAACTGACTGCTGAAAAAGATCAAAGACACGGAATCAATGGCACAAAAGTAACTGTAATACAAACAAAATCTGAAAAGGAATATAGACATCTTGCTGATATTGAACACATTATCAATAAATCAGGACTTGATAAGAAAACAAAGGATCTTAGCAAAGAAATATTCATGAAGGTGGCTGAGGCAGAGGCTTCGGTCCATGGCATATCTCCTGATAAGGTTCACTTTCATGAAGTCGGAGCCATAGATTCTATTATCGACATAGTGGGTGCGGCAATATGCTTTAATGCTCTCAGTGTTGATGCGGTACTTGTTTCAACTGTCGAACTTGGAAGTGGTTTTGTAAAATGCAGCCATGGGAAGCTTCCTGTTCCGGCACCTGCAACTGCCAAGATATTAAAGGGAATACCTGTCAGAAAAGGAGGTGTTGATTTTGAGGCAACAACTCCCACCGGGGCTGCTATTTTAACTTCCATTGGAACGCATTACGGCAACCTCCCTCCTTTCAGAACAGAAAAAACCGGATATGGCGTCGGCCAGAAGGATCATCCGGATGTTCCAAACCTCCTCAGGGTTTTCCTGGGAGAGACAGAAGATGACAAGACAGGTCATGATGCACTTATTCTTGAATGCAATATTGATGACATGAATCCGGAATTCTTTGAGCATATATCTGAAAAGTTATTTGAGGCAGGAGCTTCAGACGTTTTTATCTCTGGCATTTTAATGAAAAAAGGTCGGCCAGGCAATAAACTCAGTGTCATTTGTGAATCAGGGCTTGCTGATAAATTAAAAGAGATCATTTTCCTGGAATCCACGACGGTCGGCATCAGGACCTTCACCTTTAGAAAGGATACGCTTGCAAGAGAATTTGATATCATAAAGACCGCTTATGGAAAAGTCAGAATAAAACGTTCTTTCTACAAGGGAAAGGAGGTTTCGTGCAAGCCGGAATTTGAGGAAATCAGGAAAATAGCATCGGAAAAAGGGATGCCGGTTAAAGAGGTATATAATAATATTATTGCACAACTGGTAAGCAGGCAATCCACCTCCGCCAGGGTTGCGGTGGACAAAGCAGGCAACAGGCAACAGGTTAAAAGAAAAAACTAAAAAATTCAGGATGCCAGAAACAAAATCCATTAGACTCGATTCAATATTACAAGATTTGAGATCATTCGTAATTGCATTTTCAGGAGGTGTCGACAGCTCATTCCTGGTTCACAGGGCAGTGTCCTTAGGTTCTCTTAAAATAACGGCTGTTACCATACGTACGCCATATGTGCCTGCCAGGGAGATAAATGATGCTTCCGCCTTCGCGAAAAAAACGGGGATTGATTTTAAAATAATCGATATGGAATTCCCTGAGGTCATCAGGCATAATCCAATGCAAAGGTGTTACTTATGTAAAAAAATCCTTTTTTCCGAGGTAGTGAATTTTGCAAGGAAGAACAACTTCAAATATATTGTTGACGGCACTAATGCTGATGACACGGGGAATTTAAGACCCGGCCTCCGGGCATTGCACGAACTGGACGTAAGAAGCCCTCTTGCAGAGGCTGGATTGACAAAAAGCGATATCAGGGAGTTATCAAAAAGGGCAGGACTGTCATTTTTTGATAAGCCTGCCATGGCCTGTCTGCTTACCCGTATACCTTATGATACAGAGGTAGCGGAGGAAACTCTTCACAAGATTGAAAAGGCAGAGGATCTGCTGTTTGAAAAGGGTTATCCCGGAACACGCGTCAGGATTCATGGTGATGTTGCCAGGATTGAATGCCTGCCCGGATATATTGAGAAAATCATTCATGATCCTGAAAGGGAATTTATTGTGAGTGAGCTGAAAAAAGTCGGATTCAGATATATATCTTTGGATATTGAGGGTTACAGAACAGGAAGCATGGATCCTGAAAAAGGAAAATCATGACAGGAAAAGAACTTGAAAAACTGCTGAAGGATATCCGTACTGGTGTTATCAGCATTGAAGAAGCTCTTGAAAAGCTGAGAACTTTCCCGTATACTGATCTGGGATATGCCAGTATTGACCATCACCGTGAAATAAGGACAGGATATCCCGAAATAATCTATTGCGCCGGGAAGACCATTGAACAGGTCACAGGGATCTTCAGGGTTATGGCTGAAAAGGAGAACAATGTCATTGGCACCAGGGCAACGATAGAGATATATAATGCTGTCAGAAACATTATTCCTCAGGCTGTTTACTTCAATGAAGCAAGAATTATTTCCGTTCAAAAGAAAAAGCCGGAATTCCCTGAAAGCAATGTTGCTGTCATTACAGCAGGCACATCCGATATCCCGGTTGCGGAGGAAGCAGCTGTTACAGCAGAACTGCTTGGCAATAAAGTTATAAGGATATATGATGCTGGTGTTGCCGGGATACACAGACTCGTGGATAAGCTTCCTGAAATAAGAAGTTGTGCAGTAATAATTGTTATAGCAGGTATGGAAGGAGCCCTTGCCAGTGTAGTCGGCGGGCTGATCGATAAACCTGTCATTGCAGTACCGACCAGCGTGGGCTATGGCGCCAGTTTCGGTGGAATATCAGCTCTTCTTGCAATGCTGACCAGTTGTTCAGCCGGCGTGACCGTGGTAAATATAGATAATGGTTTTGGTGCTGGTTTTTCTGCAAGCATGATCAACAGGATGAATTATGGGCAGTAAAATATTACTGGCAACAGCTTACCTCCCTCCCGTTGAATACTTTGCTCATATAATAAAAGCTGAAGAGGTTTTTATCGAAAGAGAAGAAAACTACCTCAAGCAATCATACCGCAATCGCTGTTATATTCTATCGGCTGACGGACCTCAGCCGATTACAGTACCGGTATACCTTGGCAGCTTTCACAAAACGCCGGTAAAAGAGATCAGGATTGATTATTCAAAAAGATGGCAGCAGATACACCTTGGAGCCTTATCATCATCATATAAATCATCTCCCTTTTTCATATATTATTTTGAGACCATTGAAAAGATCATTCTTTCCGGTTATGAATTCCTCCTTGACCTCAATATGGATCTTCTGAAAGCTGTAATGAAAATGATTAATATTGATGCAAGGGTATCTTATACAACTGATTTCAAGCTCGTTGGAATAATGGAAAATGACTTCAGATATGCAATCAGCCCAAAAATAGAATCCTGCTATGATGCAAAAAAGTATATGCAGGTATTCGCCGGCGGAAAGGATTTTGTGCCAGGATTAAGCATTATTGACCTCATCTTCAATACGGGGCCGGAAGCATTAAAATACTTGTAATGAACAGTGGCAAACTCCGGTAGCCTGCCAGACAGAAAAAGAGGCTGTCTCAAACTGAGACAGCCTCTTTCAAGGAAGTCAAACAAAGTATCAGTAGCCAAATTTATAACCAAAAGTAACCGTAAATATATTCCTGTTGATATCCATATTTGACATCAGGGTCTCAACTGATGAACTGTAAAGAACATATTTCTGAGGATTCATCATACCGGTATAACTAAAATCGATAAACACATTCTGTTCCCTGAATCCTGCTCCAAACGAAATTGAATTATAGTCAAGATCCTCGTTAGGTTCCTCATAAAGATCACCGGCTTCCCAGGCTTTTCCATAATAACCGTAGCCTCCCCTGAGGTAAAGCCTGTTTAGCCTGAATTCGGCTCCAAG
Source organism: uncultured Rikenellaceae bacterium (assembly GCA_964396955.1). Lineage (GTDB taxonomy): Bacteria > Bacteroidota > Bacteroidia > Bacteroidales > VadinHA17 > LD21. The sequence continues at coordinate 8,917 of CAYNGW010000037.1, forward strand.
ACGCAGGTTTACAGATGATCTCAGGGTACTTTTAATGACTGAGTTCTTATCGCTGTAATTATATCCGTCGCCAGTCTCGGAAAATCTTGCTGTGCTGTAATCAACAAACTCATAATCGAGGCTGAAAAGCGCAAGTTTCTTAAGCTGAACTGCAACTCCTGCCATTGCCCTGAAAGGTGTTGTAAGGGCATAGTTGTACCTTACCGGCGAATTTGATTCATCATAATGTCCTCCGTCGGTGAATCTCGAACTCATGTTATCATAGACATATTCATTAATCTTGTACAGTGTCGGGGAGTGGAAGGCAAAACCAATCCTAAGAATTTCCAGAGGCCTGTAGATTGCTCCCAGTTTCAATCCGAAACCCGTTCCCTGGTTACTGTAATAGAATGTATAATTGAAGTTCTCAAATTCCGAAGGCAAAACGGCTTCAGTAGTTTCCAGGTGCTCATACTGACTTGAGTAGTTCAAATGGCTTATGCCAAATGTAGCTCCAAAGTACAGCTTGTTTGAAAGGTTGCCTCCAACAGAAAGTGCATGCTCTCCGGTATATCCTTCATAATTTACAAGACGCCTGATATTCTGCCCGTATATCGAAGGAGGATTATCCCCATAATTAGAGTAAACTGTTCCGTATGAGGTATTGGAACCGGACAGAGAGTCGAGGATCCTGGTTTTCCAGGCAAGGTAAGAATCGCTGGCCTGGTCTATTAGCTCATCCCTGTAATATCCTTCAGCATTGTCAGCCCACAGGTCAGCCATGGAGCTGTAGTCACTGATACCGTCTATTATTATGCTCTGATTCAGGTTATTGGTTTTATTGAAGGAGTAACCGAAATTAAGGGAAACAAGTCCCGACTCCGTATCTTTGTCAATAATATTTGCGACCATTCCTGCCTGGGCCAGACTAAAATTATATATATAGTCTGTTGTATTGGTTCCATTCAGTCCGGCAGTAGTTTTGATATGGAATAGCTGAGGTGAGAGGCTGATCTCAGATGAACGGTATACTCCGAGACCTGCCGGATTCTGGCTTAAAGAGGAGATATCTCCGCCAAGTGCTGTAAATGCTCCTCCCATTGACATGAACCTTGCTGTTCCTGTATAGAATACCTGGGAATATCTCAGGGCATCATCGGCAAGCTGTGCATAACTCTCTGTGAGAACTGCCAGCATTATTATAAAAACTATACCTGATTTCTTCATAATTGTCACTCTTTTATTAAAAGCATTCCACCACTCCACTAACAGAATGAACTATTCTACTGACCATATTTCAATTACTTCTATCTCCTTCCTCCTGAAGACGAGCTGCCAGATGAGCTTGAACTTGAAGATGATCGCGAAGAAGAGCTGGAAGATGAGCTGCCGGAAGATCCGCTGCTATAGGATGATGAGGATCTTGATGAAGAGCCATACGATCCTGATGAATAGCTGCCGGAGCTTCTTCTTGAAGGAGCAGAATAGCTTCCCGGATTGTTATACGACGGTGCCGTTCTGCTCTGTCCGGCAGAGACCGATGGACTGGTTCTGCTTTGTCCGGAAGAAACTGACGGACTGGTTCTGACATTGCTCCGGTAAGTGCCGGAACCTGAGCTTTCTGTATTCACCCTGCTGTTATTGTAAGAAGGCCTTGTACTCATACGCGGATTACTGTAACTTGGCGTATAAGTCCTGTTCACAGTATTATATTCCGGTTTGGTAACAGTCGTGCTCCGTGTGGTCGCAGACTTGGATGCACTCTGATCAATTTTCCTGTCGGCAGGATTTAAGGCTTGCTGACCATTTACAGTTGTTGAGATGTTTTTCCTTGAATCAGTTGTAACATTGGTTGTACTTCCCGAGGCTGATCGTCTGATACCATCTGCAGGTATTCCTTTGGACAGGTAGCCATCACGTCTTGATGAAGCCGAAGGCTGTATGCTGTTGTTCCACCTTGTTGAATATACACTCTGTCTTTCCCTTCTTCCGTATGCAACGGAATTATTGTAATCCCTGTTATAAAGGGTATTTGAATAATATCCCCAGTTATTGTAATAGGGCGAGTAGTAGGAAGAATAGAACGGGCTGTAGTAACCGCCATAATATCCATAGTAACCGGGATAAAAGCCACCATAGTAGCCGCCATAATATCCATAATCGTAATAGAAAGGATCATAGTAGGAATATGGATAGCCGTATCCGAAACTCATCGATGGCCAGCCCCAGCTGTAATAGAAAGGATCTCTCCAGTACGGGTAGAAATAGTTTCCGTAGAATCTTCTCAGTCTCCCTGAATAGGAGTAATTATCATAATAGTCGTATGCTGTGCCTCCATAGTTTTGATTAAGCACTGCATCGTCATAGTCAACTGCGTCAGAATACTCATCTGATACGAGGGTATCAGCAGCATAGATGTTGTCATAATACTCCTCAGCCTTCAGATCACCTTCAGCAATCTGTTTGGCTGCAGGTGATTGAACCCTGGTCACCGGTTTGTCGGAAGGCAGGTAGTAAAGGTCATCATACTCAAACCCTGTGTACAGGCCTGATGAACAGGATCCCAGTACCAGAAGTATAAGAATTGAGATGTAATTTACTGCTTTCATGTTTGATTCCCTCTTTTGTTTTCTTTTATATGCGCAAATATTGTACCAAATTTCTTCAGAAAAATAACCTGGTTGCCAATAATTACCAAATATAATAAAAATAATAAGGACATGTCCTGGCATGTCCTTATCTTATATCTTTTCTCAATGTCCTACCTTCTGCTTTTGCTTTCAGAAGAAGATCTTGAAGATGATTTTGAAGATGACGATTTTGACGTTGAACCTGAGGATCTGGAGGAAGAGCTTCTTCCGCTTGATGCTGACGTTCCCCTGGATGATGAGGAGGGTCGTCCCTGCGACATCGTAGTCCCGGTCCTTGAAGATGAGGAACTTCTTGAGGGTGCGCTCATTACTTTTCCTGAACCTGACCTGCTTGAAGATGAAGCTGCAGGTCTCCTGACATCAACCGGATTCCTGGCCGGTGCAGCCTGTTCCACTTTTCTATTTGACTGTACCGTTGTGGGAGCTACCCGCGTCTTCCCGGCATTATCAGCGGGATTGTTTTTGTTCCCAAAATTACCGCTGTTTCCATCAGTATTGCTGTTTCTTTTGTTCCCGTTATTACTGTCAAATCCGCTGCGCGATCCGGGTGCAGGAGCTCCTTCACGTCTCGAGTATCCGCCCGAATTTGACCTGTTATATTCTGAATATCCCTTGCGATCCGGAAAATCCCTTGAAGAATACCTGGCAGGTGAGTCATAATAGTAGTTGTTGTTGTTATAGCTATTGTAGACCGGTCTGTAATTATTGTACCAGCGGTTATGTCCGTAATACCAGCTGTCATATCCGTAGTACCAGCGGTCATGTCCGTGCCAACCCCAGTAATTGGGTCTCCATCTGTTCCTGACATTTATATTGATTATTACCGGCGAGTACCAGCTGTAGTAGTAAGGATCGTAATCCCAGTACCAGCTGCTTCCGAAGTAAGGATCATACCATCCGTAACTGTAGACCGGGTAGCTGTAAGAGTATCCCAGACCAAATCCGAAACCTCCGCCCCCATAGATGCTTATGCCCCAGGAGAATGGCCTGTAGTTATAATAATATGTTTCGGTAAACACAGGAGAATAATAGTCGAAAGCCGCAAATGACCTGTGGAACCTGTTAATACGCGATGCGAAGTAATAATCATAATCATCATAATAATAATTATTTACTACCAGACCGGCGTCATCACTTCTGAAGTCATTATCAGCAAACTGCGCTGCCACCGGTGAACCCGCAAGCAGCAGGGCTGATATAATTCCGATGTAAAATTTTGCTTTCATGTTGAACCTCCTGTTTATTTTTTAATTTTACGCTGTCTTTTACTATTCAAATATAATAAATCAAATAGTGTACCAAAGTAATGGCTAAGTTTATAACAAACAGGGATGAGAATTATGCGCAATGGTATAATGATCTGGTAATCAAGGCAGATCTGGCCGAAAATTCGGCAGTGCGAGGATGCATGGTCATCAAACCTTACGGCTATGCGATATGGGAAAAAATCCAGTCTGAACTTGATAGAATGTTCAAAGCTACCGGTCATGTTAATGCCTATTTTCCGATTTTTATTCCGAAATCATTCTTCAGCAGGGAAGCCAAGCATGTTGAGGGATTTGCAAAAGAGTGTGCTATTGTTACTCATTACCGTCTTAAAAAAGATGAAAATGGCAGTGGTTTAATTGTTGATCCTTCATCAAAGCTGGAAGAAGAGTTGATTGTACGTCCCACATCCGAAACAATAATATGGAACTCATATAAAAACTGGATCCATTCATACAGGGATCTGCCCATACTTATCAATCAGTGGGTAAATGTTGTAAGGTGGGAAATGAGGACCCGGCTTTTTCTCAGGACAGCTGAATTTCTATGGCAGGAGGGTCACACCGCCCATGCCACCCGTGAAGAGGCAGTTGAAGAAACTGAAAGAATGATCAATGTATATTCCGACTTTGCCGAAAACTTCATGGCTCTTCCGGTAATCAAGGGATATAAGTCTGAAAATGAACGTTTTGCAGGTGCACTTGACACGTATGCAATAGAAGCCATAATGCAGGATGGCAAGGCTCTCCAGGCAGGTACCAGCCATTTCCTGGGACAGAATTTTGCAAAAGCATTTGATGTGC
>CAYNGW010000038.1:0-13359 GCA_964396955.1 uncultured Rikenellaceae bacterium
CATCTATACTGGCAAATAATTTTTCAGCCCGTTTTACATAAGTCGTATCTCCTTTCTCACTGATTTCGAGTGAATCCCTGATGATCCAGGTTGAGTCATAGGGTACCTGGACATTAGAAATTTTAAAGTTGTTCTCCCCGTTTTTCATCTCAAGCTTTCTTGTCACAGACCCGTCGGGATGGACAATGTCTGTAACAACAGTCTCCGGTTCGCCGCATGATGCTGTCATAACGAGAATTAAAGAGACGATCACTTTTAATTGTTTCCTTTTCATGATATTATAGATTAAATTTCTTTTTGTTATTCTCAGTCAGTTTATCTTTAACATATTTCATCAGTTCCGGGTCTTCTTCTATAAGTTTTACCAGATCCTTATATTTCTCCTGCAGTTCATTGTATGATTTTATTATTTGTTCCATCTTCTTTTCTGAAATGGTAATGTTCCCGGAAGGAAGTTTCCGTCCTGCAAGTTTGTAATAAAAATCAGCATCAAGATTATCTGAACTTCCTGTAATCATTTGACTTTCAACAAATATTGTCTGCCGGTTCAGATTGTTTACCCTCTTCAGGATTAACACCTGCTGGTATGAAAATGCGATGACTAACAGTACTGATGCAGCAACAAGTCCTGTCCTCACCCATCCCACATATACCCAGCCAAAAAGGAAATCGAGAATGCCCGGAGAGGGTTCTTCCTTCTCCTGTTTTTGCATGATCCTTTTCATGACCTTTTCTTCAATATTATCTGTCGGATTTAAAACAGGCTTCGATTTTCTGAGGATATTCAGGATCCTGTCATATTTTGTCTCATCAGTATTCATCTCAGATATATTTTATTATCATTTCATTAATCTTCTTCCTGGCATAGTGAAGGTTTGCCTTCACATTTGCTTTTCTTATCCCGGTTATTGCCGAGGCTTCATCCGGTGTCATCTCTTCAAGATCGCAAAGAACAAAAACTGCTTTTTGCTTAGGGCTCAGACTGTTGGTCAGAAGGTTTATTACAGCGGCTGTTTCCTTGTTTTCCATTTCCGTCGATGACTCCTCTGACAGATGGTTTGAAATAACTGCCCAGGCTGATTCATCTGCCCTGTATTCCCTTGTCCTTTTTTTCTTTCGCAGTTCATCGTAGCATTTATTAACCACTATTTTATATAACCATTTTTTAAAACCATCCGTGGATCTTATCTTTCCGATCTTCTGCCACATGGTAACCATTGTTTCCTGCACAACATCCTCTGCCAGGTCCTCATCGCCAAGCATTCTGAAAGCCACTGAGAAAGCGAACGGAGAGGTTTTTCCCACAAGTTCCCTGAAATTCCGGAGGTTTCCTCCCCTGCATTCTTCTATAATCTCATAATCGATCAATATCCGGTCAGTTTTCTGATAATAAGACGTAATTTTAACAGCAAGGTAAAAAACATATAGTAATTTTATTGTGAAAAAAGATGAAATCCATTGACCGCAGAGAACGCAAAGGTTTTTACGCCAAGGACGCTAAGAAATTGTAATGTGGATTTTAACTTTGCGACCTTTGCTATGCTTTGCGTACTTTGCGGTAAAAAAAATCAATCAAATAACTTGTATGCAAAAGATAATTACACTAAGGACCGACCGGAAAAATGGATTGTATGACATTACCGCAAAAGTCACAGAGGTCATTAAAGAGAGCAAGGTCAGAAATGGTATTGCCTCGGTATATGCGAGGGGATCCACAGCAGCCATAATGATCCAGGAGAACTGGGATCAGTCGGTACAGAATGATGTTGTGACGCTGCTTAACCGGTTAATCCCTTCCGGTATATGGGAGCATGATCACCAGGACAATAACGGCGATGCACATCTGAAGGCAGGTCTTGTAGGAGCTTCTGAGACAATCCCGGTTGTTGACGGGAATGCCGGACTGTCAACCTGGCAGAATATCTTTCTGTGTGAATTTGACGGACCAAGAAATCAGAGAGAAGTTGTTGTGACGGTATTAAGTGCCTGACTTTGTGGCCAGACGGATATGGTACATCAGGTTTTCATATTTTACCCTGCTGATAGTGGATTTTTTAAAAAGTCTGTTATACTTTTCGCGTGTAAGTGATTGCCAGTCCTCGAGACTCATATTTGCTATTTCCTCAGGCAAGGTAAATTCCGGATGAGACCCTGGCGCAATTTTTTTATTCCACGGACACACTTCCTGGCATGTGTCGCATCCATAAACTCTTCCTTCAAGCTTTGGAATGATCTCTTCGGGTATTGGCCCCCTGTTCTCAATCAGAAGATTGGAAATGCATTTTTTCGTATCAATGGTCCTGTTGTCATTAATGGCACCAGTAGGACACAAGTCAATACATATTCGGCAATCTCCGCAATATTCACCCTTAAAAGGTTCGTCATAATCCAGTTCAATATTCAGGATCAGTATGCCGATCAGGAAGAAGGATCCGATTTCCTTGTTTATCACTATGGAATGACGTCCCTGCCAGCCCAGTCCGGCTTCCACTGCCCATGTTTTTTCATGCAGTTGTCCTGAATCGACAAATGGTTTTCCTTCGGCTTCTGGTATAATATCCCTCACAAAACCCAGCATTTTTCTAAGCTTTGGAGTTATAACATTATGATAATCAATGCCGTAAGCATATCTCGTCATTATCGGAACATTTTTTCTCTTTTGCTGATTTTCCGAATAATAACTCATCCCTGTCACCACAAGAGATTTTGCACCGGGAAAGAGTATTGCAGGATTGAAACGTTTTTCCGGTTCCCTCCTGAGGTATTCCATTTTATGATTCATACCTGCCTCAAGCCAGGCCATGAAAACACTCTCACGTTCAGTCAGTACTCTTGCTTTTGCAATCCCGCACAGGTCAAATCCGAGCTTGCGGGCTTTTTCCTTTATCAGGAGTGACAGATTTTTATTTCCGGTTGCTGTCATAAGGTGTTTTAAAGAAAACCCAGTTCAAGTTTGGCCTCATCGCTCAGCATGCTTTTATCCCACGGAGGATTGAAAGTAAGCTTCAGATCACAATCCTTCACTCCTTTTGTTCCTGCCACCTTATATTTAACCTCCTCTATAAGCTGGTCAGCCATCGGGCAGTTAGGAGCAGTAAGAGTCATGGTTATATGAGCAATATGCTCATCATCAACTTCAATATTATAAATAAGTCCCAGGTCATAAATGTTGACAGGTATTTCCGGATCAAAAATACTTTTAAGCACCCCAACTATTTTGATCTCTATTTCAAGTTGTTCAGATGCATCCATATTTTACATTTTGCATTTTGACTTTTGACTTTTTGCTTTATATGCCATGGCATAAAGCTTCATCTGCCTGACCATTGAAAGCAGCCCGTTTGACCTTGTAGGTGACAGGTTCTGCCTGAGTCCGATTTTGTCGATGAAATAGAGCTCCGAAGAGATTATTTCATCTGGCGTCCGGTCAGAAAGAACTTTTATCAGCAATGCAACTATGCCGCGTGTAATTATTGCATCACTGTCGGCAGTGAAAAAGATCTTATTCCCCTTGAATTCAGGATAGAGCCATACTTTCGACTGGCACCCTTCTATCAGGTAATCCTTTACCTTGAATTTCGGATCGATTGCCGGCAGTTCCTTTCCGAAATCTATCAGCAGGTTGTACTTATCCATCCAGTCTTCAAAGACCGAAAACTCCTCAATTATAGTATCCTGAATCTCGTTAACCGACATTTTAATTTATTTTGAAAACATCGTGATCACCTTTTCAATTCCCGTGCCAAGTATGTCTATTTCTTCTTTTGTATTATAGAAGCACATTGATGCCCTTACGGTTCCGTCAATGCCGAACCGGGCCATTACAGGCTGGGCGCAGTGGGTTCCTGTTCGCACGGCAATGCCCTGCTTGTCAAGGACCATGCCTGCATCATACTGGTGGATATTCTTAATAAGGAAAGAGATTATTGAGATCTTCCTGTCAGAATTGCCATATATTTTAACCTCTTTGATTCCCGAAAGTTTTTCTGTTGCATAAGACAAAAGTTCCTTCTCCCTTTTTTCAATATTTCCCAATCCTACAGACAATACATAATCAAGAGCAACACCCAGACCTATTGCACCCGGGAAGTTCATTGTTCCGGCCTCAAATTTGAAAGGCAGATCGTTATAAGTTGTTTTTTCAAATGTCACATTTGCAACCATGTCCCCACCGCCCTGGTACGGCGGCAGTTCTGACAGCCATCCGGCTTTACCATATAAAACACCTATACCGGTTGGTGCATAGATCTTGTGACCTGAAAAAACATAAAAATCGCAATCCATTTCAGCAACATCAACAGAGCCGTGCTGTATTCCCTGGGCTCCGTCAACCAGGACGGGGATATTCATGGAATGAGCCGAATCAACTATTTTTTTCACAGGAAGTATCGTTCCCAGGGCATTTGATACCTGGGTCACTGCTACGATCTTTGTCCTGGAGTTAAGAAGCTTCATATATTCATCAAACAGTATTTCTCCGTCATCATTTATGGGAATCACACGGAGATTTGCACCTTTTCGTTCGCACAACATCTGCCATGGGACAATGTTTGCATGATGCTCCAGATGGCTGATTATGATCTCATCGCCTGTCTTTATGAACCGCTCACCGAACGAAAAAGCGATTGCATTTATTGAACCAGTTGTTCCTGAGGTAAATACTATCTCTTCCCTGCTGCCCGCATTTATGAAGGATCTTACCTTCTCCCTTGCCTTCTCATATTCCTCCGAGGCTTTGTCGCTTATGGAGTGAACGCCGCGGTGAATATTCGCGTTATAAGTCGTAAATACCTCATTGACAGCATCGATCACACATTGAGGTTTCTGGGTTGTGGCTCCGTTGTCGAAATAAACAAGCGGCTTGCCATAAACCGTTCTGCTCAGTAACGGGAAATCAGCTCTTATGTCGGAGATATTTTTCAAATCAATGTTGTTTATCGCATCTGACCATACAACTCGCACATCGTGACAATTCGCCCTTCAGGCGCTGCATTACCAGATTATCCATTCTTTCCTGCAAGGCTTCCACCTTTATGTTCCGTATCACTTCATGGGCAAATCCGAACATAAGCATCAGTAAAGCTTCACGTTTATTTATACCGCGTGACTGCATGTAAAACAGGGCATCATCGTCGAGCCGGCCTACCGTTGCCCCATGACTGCACTTAACATCATCGGCATAAATCTCAAGCTGCGGCTTGGTATCCATTTTTGCATCATCGGTGAGAAGGATGTTATTGTTTCTCTGGTATGCCGATGTACCCTGTGCATCCTTATGCACATATATTCTTCCATTGAAGGCCCCGGTAGCCATATCATCAAGAACACCTTTGAAAAGCTGGTTGCTTGTGCAGTTCGGAAATGCATGATCGACATTTACATAATTATCAATATGCTGCCATTTATCAGCAAGGAATAATCCGTACGAATTGCTCTCCGCTCCCTCGCCTCCAAGATAATGATGAGTGCTGTTGCGTACAAGGCCGCCATGAAGCGTTATGTTATTTGAGGATACATAGCTGTGTCTTTCCTGGTGAATGAAAGTATGGGTTATCTTGCAGGCATTGTTGTGCTCGTTCTGGACTCTCATAATATCAAAACGGGCATTATTGCCTACATAGACCTCGGTGACGGCATTTGTGAGGAATTTCACTGGCGAAAGGGTATGGTCGCAGATGATAAGCGTGAAATCGGCATTGTCCTCAACGATGATCAGGTTGCGGTGCTGGTTGAACATATCCTCCTCGGACTGAACCAGATTTACAACCTGTACCGGCCTGTTAAGCACTGCCCCTGCGGGGACGTAAATAAAAACCCCATCGGAGGCCATTGCCGTGTTCAGATGCACCAGTCCGTCAGAATTGCCGTTTATATATTTTCCATAGTGCTTTTCAATTTCAGTTCCGAATTTTTCTGCAGCTTCATTAAGACTACCGATCCAGATTCCCCCGGGAAGCATACGCAACTTACCGTTGACCGTTGGATAGAAGCCATTAAGAAGCACAACTCCGAATGCATCAAGGTCTGCCACATCACACCTGAACTTTTCTGCTTTCAAAAAATCAGACTCTTCAGGAATAAAGTAACTTTTATAATCGTGATTAAAAAAGGGATCCAGATTTGTATACCTGTAGGTTTCATTTTTCTTTGCCGGGATCCCTGTTTTACAGAAATCCGCAATAGCCTTCTTGCGGAACGAGTTGATCCAGGGAGAGGAACTCTCCGTTATCTTCTTTATGTTCTCCTCATAAAGCCTGTAATAGCGCTCTGATCTTTCGGGCAGATTATTCATGAGAGGTCTTCCTTTTCAACATGCTCTTTAATCCATTCATATCCTTTTTCTTCAAGCTCGAGAGCCAGTTCCTTTCCGGCTGTTTTCACTATCCGGCCGTCATAGAGCACATGTACAACATCAGGAACTATATAATCAAGAAGTCTTTGATAATGAGTGATAACGATTGCGGCATTATCGGGTCGTTTCAGCCTGTTAACCCCGTTAGCTACAATACGGAGGGCATCGATATCAAGTCCCGAGTCAGTCTCATCAAGAATAGCTAGTTTCGGTTCGAGCATTGCCATCTGGAATATCTCATTTTTTTTCTTTTCCCCGCCTGAAAATCCTTCATTTACCGATCTGTTTGTCAGCTTGGAATCAATTTCCACAAGCTCTTTTTTCTCACGCATCAGCTTCAGAAAATCTGATGCAGAGAGAGGCTCAAGTCCTTTATGCTTGCGATGTTCATTGACTGCGGTTTTCATGAAGTTGACCATGCTCACTCCCGGGATTTCGATCGGGTACTGGAATCCGAGGAATATACCCTCCTTTGAGCGGTCCTCGGCAGCCATTTCAAAAAGGTTTTTTCCCATATACGTTACCGTTCCTTCTGTTACTTTCGCAAATTCCCTTCCTGCCAGTACGGCTGCAAGGGTGCTTTTGCCTGATCCGTTCGGTCCCATTATCGCATGGATCTCACCTTGCTTAACTTCAAGGCTGATACCCCTCAGTATTTTCTTTCCGTCAATTTCAGCCTGCAGATTCTTAATAACTAACATGATATCTTATTTATTATCTTCATGAACTCACCCCCCCCCATCCCCCTCTCTGCAAAAGCAAAGAGGGGGCGAAAGTGGATTTGTTTCTTTATCCTACGCTTCCTTCCAGACTTATTTCCAGCAGCTTCTGTGCTTCGACTGCAAATTCCATTGGCAGCTTGTTTATTACCTCCCTGGCGTACCCGTTAACTATCAGGGCTACTGCATCCTCAGTGGATATTCCTCTCTGGTTGCAGTAAAATATCTGGTCCTCCCCGATCTTTGAGGTTGTTGCTTCATGCTCAACAATGGCACTCTGGTTATCCACTTCCAGGTATGGGAAAGTATGTGCTCCGCATTTATCTCCCAGAAGCAGTGAATCGCACTGAGAGAAATTCCTTGCGCCCGTTGCATTCTTCAGGACTTTTACAAGGCCCCTGTAGCTGTTCTGTCCCTTTCCTGCGGATATGCCCTTTGAAACTATTGTGCTTTTTGTGTTCTTCCCGATATGGATCATTTTGGTGCCGGTATCAGCCTGCTGGTGGTGATTTGTTACGGCAACAGAATAAAATTCACCTGTTGAATTATCACCGCGAAGAATGCATGACGGATACTTCCAGGTAATTGCCGATCCGGTCTCGATCTGAGTCCATGATATCTTTGAATTCTCGCCTCTGCATAACCCTCTCTTTGTTACGAAATTGAATATCCCTCCCTTCCCGTTCTTATCGCCCGGGTACCAGTTCTGGACTGTTGAATATTTTACCTCGGCATTTTTTTCGGAAATAATTTCAACTATTGCAGCATGAAGCTGGTTTTCGTCCCTCATGGGAGCGGTGCAGCCTTCGAGATAGCTTACATAGCTTTCCTCGTCGGCAACAAGAAGAGTCCGTTCAAACTGCCCGGTATTGGCGGCATTAATTCTGAAGTAAGTTGAAAGCTCCATCGGGCACCTTACACCCTTTGGAATATAGCAGAATGAACCATCGCTGAATACTGCCGAGTTAAGGGAGGCAAAGAAATTATCGGTATAGGGGACTACAGTGCCCAGGTATCTTTTGACCAGGTCGGGGTACTCTTTTACGGCATCGCTGAATGAGCAGAAGATGATTCCTGATTCGGCCAGGGTCTCCCTGAATGTTGTTTTAACTGATACAGAGTCCATTACCGCATCCACTGCGACACCGGTGAGGTGTTTCTGCTCTTCAAGAGATATTCCGAGCTTATCGAAAGTTTTTTTAAGTTCGGGATCTATATCATCAAGACTTTCGGGAGATGCTTTTTGTTTCGGGGCGGAGTAATAGATGATATCCTGGTAATCAATCGGGGGAATTTTCAGGTTTGCCCATTCCGGCATTTTCATTGTCTGCCAGTGGCGGAATGCCCTCAGTCTGAATTCAAGCAGCCAGTCCGGTTCGCTCTTTTTCTTTGATATGATCCGGATAATATCCTCATTAAGGCCTTTGGGGATCTGTTCCATTTCAATATCGGAATAGAAGCCATACTTGTAATCCCCGGAGGTCACATCATTGATTATCTTATCCTGGTTTTTAACCATTTGCTTGTTAATGATCTTATACCTTAATATATATACCAACAATCCTGATTCCAGATTGTTAATTATATTTAATCTAAATAAAAATACAAAAATAAAAAAATATAATTATCATCGAAAGATTAATTCGTAAAATTAAACTGGCGCAAATATATTACTGCTTCATAAAAGATGACATAAAGCCTTGAACGATACTTAAAAATATTTATATCTTGGTGCCCGACAATATTAAGGCCTGTTCTATCATATGAAAAATATTTCCCTGTCTTTCCGGATGATCAGCAGTAAAAGGTTGATCACGATAATTATTCTTCTTTTTTCGCCGCTTTCCCTGCTGGCAGCAGGCGGAACGGTTCCGTCTATCGGACCGGTGCGTGTTGAATTCATAATTTTCGGATTGATATTACTCGGGGTTGCTCTCTTTCACAAGCAGACATTCTGGGTTGCTGTTATCGGGCTGACGGTTTTACTTATCTTCAAGTTCATCTTTGATCCTTCTTTTCACCTTTTCGGGCATTTTTTCGGCACAACTCCGTTAGGTGAACAGCTGATGGATAAAGAACTTCGTCAGGGAGAGTGGGGAATCATCCTGAACCTGCTTGGGCTATTGCTTGGATTTGCATTGCTTTCAAAGATCTTTGAAGAATCCGGGGTACCAGATGCGCTTCCTAAGTTTCTGCCAAATGACTGGAAAGGAGCGTTCTTACTGTTAGTGTTTATTTTCGTTCTTTCGTCATTTCTTGATAATATTGCTGCTGCACTGATCGGCGGTACCATAGCGCTGGTTGTCTTTAAGAACAAGGTCCATATCGGTTATATCGCAGCCATTGTTGCCGCTAGCAATGCAGGCGGAAGCGGAAGCGTTGTGGGGGATACAACAACAACCATGATGTGGATTGACGGAGTAAGTCCACTGAATGTTCTTCATGCTTATGTAGCAGCCGGAGTAGCACTTCTATTCTTTGCCTGGTTTGCTTCACGGCAGCAGGATAAACATCAGAGAATCCAGATGGGTGCTTCATCTGATGTAAAGATTGACTGGATCAGGTTACTGATTGTACTTCTTATACTCATAGGTGCCATTGTTTCGAATTTCCTTTACGATATGCCCGCACTGGGTGTCTGGATTGCTATTCTTATCAGCATGTTGTTAAGACCTGTTCCATGGAAAGAGGTTCCTGGAGCAATTAAGGGTACGATCTTCCTTTTGTGCCTTGTTACATGTGCATCTTTAATGCCGGTTGAAGAATTGCCAAATGCCTCCTGGGTAACGGCTTTCTCTCTCGGATTCCTGTCGGCAGTCTTTGATAATATCCCGCTAACAAAGCTTTGTCTCGACCAGGGTCATTACGACTGGGGAATGCTGGCATATACCGTAGGTTTCGGAGGATCAATGATATGGTTTGGATCTTCAGCAGGTGTTGCAATCACAAATAAATTCCCTGAAGCACGGAATGTTGTCCTCTGGGTGAAAAAAGGATGGCATGTAGCTGTTGCTTATGTTTTGGGCCTTTTCGCTTTATATCTTCTGCTCGGATGGGAGCCTGCCGACAACAACGAACATAAGATTATAAATTGTCCTGTTCCGGGATGTCCTATGGCCGGACAGAGCGAAACAGGAACAGGTTCTGTGAGTTATTTTGAGATTAAAGATCATAAATAAAATATTGTACTTTTATTCACCTAATGCTAAGCGTAGTTTGTAACTACGCTTTTTTATAAACTAAAATCTTACCTTTATTGCCTAAATAAATTATTACCGCCATGAGAAAATTATTTTTCATTTTAATATTATTAACGGCAACTCTTCAATACCTCACTGCTGATACCGAAAAAGATATCAAGGCTCCACTTAAGCATGTCACGGTATATCCCGACAGGGCGCAGCTGACACATGAGACATCAGTGGAAATACCGACCGGCACGACACTCCTGAAGCTGGGAGGTCTCTCACCATACATCGATGCACAGAGCATACAGGTGAAGGGATACGGGACTTTTACCATCCTTTCTGTTAATCATCAGAATAATTATCTCGAAAATCTCGAGGAGCAGCCTGAAATAAAAAGCATAAGAAACCAGATAGAAGCTCTCCAGCTTAAGGTTGAGGATGAAAAGGCAGCCATAAGCGTTCTGAAGGAAAAAGAGGCATTCCTCGTGGCAAACAGGGCAATCCTTGTCAAGGAAACAACATTTTCCGTTGAACAGCTAAAGAACGTTATGGATCTGTATACCAGCAATATGGACCAGGTAACCACATCGATCCTTAAGAAAAACAGGCTCATAAAGGATTATGAAAAGCAGATTGCCGCCCTCCAGAAGCAGATATCCGACAGGATAGGTAAACAGCAGCTTCCCTCAGGCGAAATATCAGTATCGGTAAGTGCTGAAAAACCTGTCACAGGAAAGCTGACATATTCCTATGTGGTTTTAAATGCCGGATGGTATCCGACCTATGATATCAGGGTGGATGATATTACAAAACCGGTAAATATTTTTTACAAGGCAAATATTTATCAGAATACCGGCACTTCCTGGAAGGATGTGAAACTGAGCTTCTCAAATGCCACACCATGGATAGCAGGTAATGTGCCGGTACTTAATCCGTGGTTTATTGATTTTTTCGTACCGTTGCCGATAGTAAGGACCAAATCTGCAGGCGCTGCAAGAAACCAGGCTCCGATGGCAATGGAGATGGCCGTTGCTGATGCAGTAAAAGAAGAGGAGGCCGCTTATGTTATGGTTGAGAAACAGATAGGAGAAACAACAATATCATTTGATGTTGCCGTGCCTTATACAATTGAATCCAATGGTAAAGTTCAGACAATCGAGATCCAGCGTACAACGACCGATGCAGAATATAAATATGTTACAGTGCCCAAGATGTCGCCTCATGCCTATCTCACGGGGAACATAACAAACTGGGCGGAACAGAGCCTCCAGAGCGGAGAGGCCACCCTCTATTTTGAAAACACCTACGTGGGCAAATCAGATCTTAATGTGAACCAGTTGACCGATACACTCACTCTTTCCCTTGGTACTGATAACAGCATACTCGTCAAGAGAGAAAAACGGCAGGATTTCACCAGCAAGAAAGTAATTGGAACAAACAAGACCGAGACATATTCATTCCTGATCACAATAAGGAACAATAAGGCCAGCCAGATAAAGATCACACTGAAAGACCAGATTCCAATATCATCGAACAGCGGGATAACTGTTGAAGCGATCGATCTTACCGGAGGCAGGCATAACCAGCAGACAGGCGAGATCAGATGGGATCTTGAGATAAAGCCGCAGGAGACAAAACAGATCATACTTACCTATACTGTCAAGTATCCTAAAGATAAAACAGTCATTCTTGAATAAAATCCCTCTTCAGTGAAAATCCTCGGGAATATTATATGGCTCATTTTCGGTGGTATTGTTATTGCCGTTGAGTATTTCATTGGCAGTGTTGCCCTTATGGTAACCATCGTTGGGATCCCATTCGGCATTCAGACACTGAAGATGGGAGCGCTGGCAATATGGCCATTCGGAAGAGATACCCGTGTTCATTCAAGAGCTTCGGGATGTCTTTATATTTTAATGAATGTGCTCTGGCTGATCTGCGGCGGAATATGCATTGCAATCACTCATGCTTTGTTCGGATTACTGCTGTGCATAACAATAATAGGCATTCCTTTTGGACGGCAGCATTTCAAGCTTACGGCTGTTGCCCTTAATCCGTTTGGGAGAGATATAGTAAATATCTGAGTCTATCTTGGTCCCCTGATGATGCCTCTTTCTGATTTTCTTATAAAATCAATGATATAATCCCTGTCGGCTGATGGCTTGAATTCTTTTTCAATGTATTCAAGTGCCTGTGAGACATTCATTCCATTCTGGTAAATTATCCTGTAAATATTATGGATCTCGTCTATTCTTTCTTTTTCAAATCCCCGTCTTGTGAGCCCGATGGTATTGAGTCCCATATAGGTGAGCGGGTCCCTGTCGGCTTTAATGAAAGGAGGAACATCCGTGCGTACTTTTCCTGCACCTCCTATTATCACATGTCCTCCGATTCTGGCAAACTGATGCACCAGGACACCTGCGCTGAGGATTGCCCATTCATCTACTTTTACTTCACCTGCAAGGCCCGATGCGTTGCCCAGAATACAATTATTCCCTATCTGGCAATCATGACCAACGTGTGAGTAAGCCATAAGAAGACAGTTCTCTCCGACTATCGTTCTGCCTGAGGCAGCAGTTCCACGGTTTACGGTACATCCTTCCCGTATGGTTGTCTTGTCCCCGATCTCTGCCGTTGTCTCTTCGCCCCTGAACTTAAGATCCTGTGGTATAGCTGAAATAACAGCTGTAGGAAATATCCTGCAATTTCTGCCTATCCTTGCCCCATCCAATATAACAGTGTTCGGGCCTATACATGTTCCGTCTCCGATAACAACGTTGCCGCCGATATAGGTAAACGGTTCAATTGTCACATTTTCTCCTATCCTGGCATCGGGATGAATATATGCTGATTTTGATATCATTGAAGAATTATTTGTTTTTTATTACCTGCGCTGTCATTTCACCTTCAACAACAAGGTTATTTCCAACAAATGCCTGTCCGTACATCGCCACTATCCCTCTGCGCATCGGCTCTATAAGCTCCATCTTCAGGATGACAGTATCACCTGGAACGACTTTGTGCTTGAATTTGAGCTTGTCAATCTTGAGAAAATATGTTGAATATTTTCCCGGTTCTTCAACATTGTGTAAAACAAGAA
>CAYNGW010000039.1:0-13096 GCA_964396955.1 uncultured Rikenellaceae bacterium
GGTAGTTTATCCCCTGTGTCTGACCAGATAGTTCAACCATCAAAAAAAACGATAACCCGATAACTATCAATTTTTTCATATTCCTGACATTTATTTAAAGCAGATTGAAATTCTTCATCAGTTCTTATTAATCAGCAAGTTGACTGCAAAGCCCAGGCTGATACTATGTGTTGTGTACCGCAGCTGTTCCTGTCCGCTGTAGTTGCCAATCAGGAAGCTGCGTCCATACAGGTATTGTGCAAATACCATGTAACTCCTTGATATATAATAATTAAAAGTGACGCCCCCCTTGACCATAAAGACAGGCTTATCAAATTCTTCCACTCCTGTAAGATCGTAGACCTGGTTATTGAGTCGCTGTTTTCCTTTAATCAGGAAGTCGGTGGCAAAGATCGCCTTCAGGCAGAAAGAGAATCCTTCAGGATCGTTCTTGTTATAGAGCGGTCTCAGGAATTCATAATCCACTCCGAGGTTCAGGTCGAGGAATGATACATCCCATTCCGAAAAGTTACCCAGCAGAGTGTCGGTGCTTGAAGCGGCGAATTTATCATTCGATATTTCCAATGATATGTTGCACGGTGATTTCAGAACCGGCATCCGGGCTCCGAGCCCGAGACTGTTCAGGAAGGAACCTGAGAGGTCGCTCATCTCATTCCCTTCTGAATTCTTATAATCGAACGATGATATGACCTTGCCCGTTTTAAGATATATCTGCTGACTGCTTGCGGTCAATACAAAACAGGCAAATATCAGACAGCCAAAAAGCTTTTTCATATTATTTAAAGTTTGATTATTTTTGAGTATAAGTATTTTGTGGTTGTGCTTACTCTTATAAAATAAGCGCCGGGTGCCAGATCACCTGCATCCAGGATCAGGTCGGGGGAAGCTCCATGTTTTTTAAAATAGACTATTTTCCCGTTCAGATCATAAAGAGCGACATATATAAAATCCGGTATTGTATCAGAAAAAGAGATGATAATATGCTCTGAGAACGGATTAGGGAAAATTGTCGCCTGTAAATTTTCTGATGTAATACTTTTGACCGAGCCGGCAAGAGGCTGAATGAATCCCTGTCTGAGCTGATAATTTAAATTCTGCGACAGACCTGTTATACCCGGCTGACCTATACTTTGCTGCAGGTAGTATTGATGACCATCTGACATTACAATTTTTGAAGATCCGCCGGCGCTAAGCACAGATCTCAATTTTACCGGCACCTGTGCTTCGATATGCTGGAGAAAAAACACAGGCAGGAATGTAATAAACAACTTTAAAAGCAATCTCGGGTTAATCACTTACTTTGAAATAATTATGTACAATTAATCAGTTAATGAATCTTGTCTTTTCAGGAAAAAGTCAAGCTCTCTTAAAAGAGAATTCTCCCCTTGTTTATTGAATTCTGAGTCAGAATCAAATTTACATTTATTATTTTAAAATAAAAAAATTAATAACCTGATCACTTGGATCGTTTATCATCCAGCATTAGCAGGACTCGCTGTCTTAAGCTTGGTTTTGCCACCGCACCTCCATCTATTAAATTCATTTTACTGTTTCTTATTCTGAGAATTCTATAAGAATCCTTGATTAGTACCCTTATTCTATATCATAATAAGTCTGGGATCCACTTAAAAAAAGAAAACTATTATCTTTGACAGAATTAACTAAATGACAGTGCGGGGGCAAACCGAAAATGGTGCGAACTGTAGCCTGTTTGGTAGCGCTGAGGGCTTGTGTAGCAGGCGTCCAAACAGGCTACAGTTGTCATTTTCGGCCTCTTTTTGCTCACTGCGTTCGCGAGCTTGCCCCTTCAGGGCTTCGGTTCTTTGGTTCATTTGGCTTCGCCGGGCTCGTCAGGCTAAAGCCTTCCTCGGTTCTTTTGGAGGAGCAAAAGAACCGTAGCGAAGCGGAGCTCGGCGAAGCCAATTGAACATCTTCTTAGACGAATGATAAACGAATGAACATATGAACTTACGAACGATAAAAAGATTGCAGGAAAAAGTTTTGTGACTATGGAGCCCTATTTGAGAAAGTTAATCCTGGGAGGAGAGAATCTACATCTCGACTTTAAGTACTGTGTTTCGGATAGCCGGAAGATCGCCAGGACATTATCAGCATTTGCGAATAGCGACGGAGGAAGGATACTGATAGGAGTAAGAGATAACGGGAGTATAGCCGGGATCAGATCCGATGAGGAGATCTATATGGTCGATACAGCTGCACATCTTTTCTGCCGGCCTGAAATTGATTTTACAATAAAACAACATACGGCTGAAGGAAAAACCATAGTGGAGGTTGATGTAGTAAAAGGAAATAAACGACCATACCAGGCTAAGGATGAAAACGGGAAGTGGTCGTCATACTTCAGACATCATGACCAGAATCTTGTGGCAAATAAAGTATTGCTGCAGGTCTGGCGGAAAGAGGAAAAATCATCCGGTGTAATGGTAAAATTCGGCAAGGCTGAGAATTCCCTGATGGATTACCTGGGGAAGAACGGATCAATTACTTTGTCAAAATTCAGAAAAATTGCCCGTATATCTGCATACAGGGCTGAATCGATACTGGCAAACCTTATTATATTTAAAGTCCTGATTATGAATGCATCAGAAAAGGGATTCAGCTATGAGCTCAATCCTGAGGATCCAATGAACCTGAATCAGGAAGGGAGAATATGATGTCTGTCATCCCGAGGACTCAGGACGACAGACAGCCACAGGTCAGACCGCCCTCTCATTACTGGATTTAAGTTCATATATTCCTGTCTTATTCATTTATTTTACGGACATTTGACAGCAATATGAAATCAAGGACATTCTTAAGGACAGGATTTTCTGTATTCATTAAAATGCTGGCAGGAATCAGCCTGATCTCCTTCCCGGCTGAGGGGATGGCACAGAGAGCGTCATTTAAACACGATGATCTGCAGCGGACTTTTCATATTCACACTCCGTCATTTTATGACAAATCTGTACAGTTACCGCTGGTCATTGCTTTACATGGGAGGGGAGGAACCGGGGAAAGCATGGTTCTTCTTTCACGCAAAGGTCTTGACAGGCTGGCCGATAAGGATGGATTCATTGTGGCTTATCCTGATGGTATAGAGCTGAACTGGAATGATGGCAGGATGGATGAAGAGGCAAATGACCGTGTACACAGGGAAAACATTGATGATGTCGGCTTCATTTCTGCATTAATAGACTCTATGATAAAAGATTACAACGCAGATCCCAAAAGAGTTTACATTACCGGTATTTCAAACGGCGCCATAATGTCATATCGCCTGGCTTGTGAATTGTCTCATAAAATTACTGCAATAGCCCCTGTAGACGGAAATATCCCTCAACTCCTTTTCCCTGACTGCTTTCCTGCCGTACCTGTTTCAGTATTGGCCATTAATAATGTAAATGATCCCCTGGTCCCGTATGAGGGGGGGAGTATTTACGGCAGTATCCGCAAGATAAACCTGGGGAAAGTTTTATCTGTGGATGAATCAATAGGATTCTGGGTAAACCGGAACCAGTGTTCAGCTTTACCGGTTGTGACTGAAGAGCCCGACCTGGATCCCAAAGATGGTACAAGAGTAACCAGGAAGGATTACATTGACTGTATTGATGGAACTGAAGTAATTCTTTATTCAGTTGACGGCGGAGGGCATACCTGGCCTGGCGGTTTTCAGTATATGCCTTCATTTATCGTGGGCAAAACCAGCAGAGACATTAATGCCAATGAAGTGATCTGGTCCTTTTTTAAGAAACTCTCCAGGTAGTCATACAGGAAATCAGCCCATCAGCCTGTCAGGCTGCAATCAAAATTATGATAAACGCTTTATCTTTACATAATATAAATTGGGGGGAAAGCTATTAAGACAAAATCTTTTCAGGAGAGGGGCTGGCTGAAGCTTGATAATGCTGCGAAGCTGTTTCCGGCAATTATAACAGATGATCTTACCTCAGTGTTCAGGATAACCGCAACGCTGAAGGAACCTGTGAGATATTCTGCTATAAAGGAAGCTGTGGCAATTACTTCAAAGAGATTCCCGTATTTCAATGTTTCCCTTGGAAGCGGAGTATTCTGGCATTTCCTTGAGTTCAACGATAAGATGCCGCGTATCCAGACTGATGAAGAAATCCCCTGCACAGCATTTGCAGCAAACAGAAAAGACGAACTCCTGTACAGAGTGATTATTAAAGGCAAAAGAATCTCGGTTGAGTTCATTCATATACTTACCGATGGCAGTGGTGCTATGGAATACCTGAAAAGTCTGCTCTGCACTTACCTGATTCTTGCAGGTAATCATATCAGCTCACCTGGAGAAATTACCCTGCCCGAAACACCGGTATCCGAAGAGGAGTACGAAGACGGATACAACAGGTTTTTTCAAAAACTGCCTCCTCCATCCAGGCTTGTCAGAGCCTGGCATCTTCCTTTCAAGCTTAACAAGAAGCCAAAACTGAGGGTACTTCATACTGAGGTCAATGTCAATGAAATCCTTGAAGTATCCCGTAAGAATAAAGTATCTTTTACCGAGTATTTTGTGTCTGTCTACCTTTTTTCACTCCAGAAGATCTTTGTTTCCTGGAAAGAAAAAAGCAAAAAGGAAAAGCGAAAAGTCCTGAGGATTGAAGTACCGATTAACATGAGAAAATTATTTCCCAGCAGGACAATGCGCAATTTTTCTCTTTATGTACTGCCGGAAATTGACATGAGGCTTGGAACTTATACTTTTGACGAGATACTAAGATCAGTTCATCACCAGCTGCAGATCAGTGCCGATGTCAAGCAGATATCAAGATTTTTGTCATCGAATGTCAGTTCTGAAAAACTGTTAATTATCAGGATACTGCCACTGTTCATTAAAAAAATGGTTATCGCTTCCGTTTACAGAGGGCTTGCTTCAAAGCACTGGACAGGCATAGCTACAAATCTTGGACTGGTGACTCTTCCGGGAGAAATGGAGGATATGGTTGATTCTTTCGAGCTCATTCCGCCTCCGCCCAACCCAAATGTGAAGGTAAGCTGCGCGCTGGTTTCATATAAGGACAAACTAAGGATTTGTTTTTGTAATGTCACACAATCACGTGAACTTGAACGGTATATTTTAAGGCATCTTTCGGATGCCGGTATTCATGTAAAGATTTTGAATAACGATTAAAAGCACAGACCATGGCAATATGCGTTAATTGCGGAATTGAACTGGATGATGGATTAAAGATATGCCCCCTATGCGGCAAAGATCCGGGAAATAAAGGTGAACAGGAACATATTCCCGAAAATTATCCTTCAGGCATCATTCAGATTCAAAGAAAAGAAAACAGAAGGTATCTCTGGGAATTATGCGGAATAATAGCTTTTTCCGGAATTGCTGTTTGTACAATAGTTGACCTTTTAATAAGCAAAGAGCTGAGATGGTCACTCTTCTCTGATGTTTCAATAGCCGCAGCATGGATCATTCTCACACTTTTCCTGTTTGCATACAAAAAACCATTCATTTTAGTCACCTTCCTGATGCTTACAATTCTGGCAGCTCTTTTTTTTATTGACCTGATTGCCTCCGGTCCGGGATGGGTTTTTCCTGTCGGCCTTCCGGTCACGCTTACTGCATTTATTGCAATAGGTGCTATTGTTATTCTCTACAGGGCTGCCCATTTTAAAGGGCTGAACATTATTGCTGCAGCATTAATCATATTATCAGGATTTTGCATTATAACAGAAATGATACTGGATAAATACCTGAACGGTTTAGTGGTTTTACGCTGGTCACTCATTGAAGCTATTTCAATTCTTCCTGTTGCACTGGTATTTTTCTTCTATCATTACAGGCTTAAAAAGGGGAACAGGCTGGATAGCTTTTTTCATGTCTGAAATAAAGTTGCTTTTAATCCGGACACGACTTAACTTTGAAAGAGAGTTACTTTATAAAACAAGGTCATGAGAAAATTTATTAAAATTAAGATGATTTGTTTACTGTTGTTTTTTAATACAGTAAGTTCATTTGCAGACGATGCGCCTATGGCATTATTGCCGGGTGGGAATGTCCAGCCGATAAACAATAATGACGTTCAGCTTCTGAGCGAAACAGTTGACATCACCATGTTTTCGACTCGCTATGCAGTGGAAGTAAATTACCAGTTTGTAAATCATGGCAAAGAACAGACAGTAATAATGGGCTTCCCCAGCACAAGGGAAGTCAAGGTTAATGATCTGAAGATCGAAGCAAATGGCCGGGTGCTTCAGACTGAGACAAGACCGGGCAGCTGGAATTTTGAAATCAAATCACGATTTGTCGGTGCCGATATGACCTCGTTACAAACTCTCGATGCTTTTGAATGTTTTGAAATAACTTTCAGGGAGGGAGATACCATATTCATTAAAGACTCATTCAAACAGGATTATGTATCTGGTGTCGGGAGAGAATCATTTTACTATGTATTGAAAACAGGCAGCTTATGGAAAGACAAAATAAATTCAATAGAGATACGCGTTCATACTGAAAATACACCTGATGAATTTGATCTCGCCCATGGCACTTTTAATGAGGAAATCCGCTCGCTTAAGGACTTTGTCCTTGTGTATAAAGATATTGAACCTGAAAACGATCTCTTTTTTACAGTTGACATTTTCAGGGATTTCGATATCTCATCCGTTTCATCGGAGCTTAAACCAGGCAGCAAGAATAATTACCATGCCAGAAATGTAAAAGACAAAAATAAGTCAACAGCATGGGTGGAAGGAGTTGAAGGATACGGAATAGGCGAAAGCATCAGCTTCGTTACGAATACAGGTTATAACTATGGTACAGTTTTAAGACTGGACTCAATAGGCATCATTAACGGGTATGCAAAAAGTCCAGCTTCATTCAGTGAAAACTGCAGGGTTAAAAAGCTGATAGTCAAGGCCACCAGGGTATGGTCATTTGATTATGAAGAGGGAGAAGAACCGGTGATTTTTACATTCACTCTGAAAGACTCCCCGGAAATTCAATATCTGAAATTCAACCCGCCGGTAAATGCCACGGAGATAGAAATGGGAATTGCAGATATTTATAAAGGGACAAAATATAAGGATACTGCCATATCGGAAATATCCTTCTTTGTAGCAGAGAAGGAATAAGACATTGTCTGTTTTTAATTAATTGCGGGAAAAATCCTTTGTGCTCTTAGTGCGACCTTAGTGCTCTTTGTGGTTAATAAAGTGTTATAAATAAGAATCTTGTGAAATGGAAATTTTACTAATATTGAAGAAAATATTTTCTGAGTTAGAAAATGCCTGCTGCAGATCACATCGGATTTGATAATGAGAAATACCTTAAGGAGCAGACATCCTCTATCCTTGAAAGAGTAAACCGCTTTAACCATAAGCTCTACCTTGAATTCGGGGGCAAGATCCTGTATGATTATCATGCTGCCAGGGTTCTGCCGGGATTCGATCCTAACGTCAAGATGCGACTTCTGCAAATGTTGAAAGACAAGATAGATGTAATCCTGTGCATCCATGCAGGAGCTATTGAAAGAAAAAAAGTCAGGGCCGATTTCGGGATCACCTACGATGTTGATGCATTAAAGACTATCGATGATTTCCGCGACTGGGGGATAGATATCACAGCCGTGGTCATCACCCGTTATCAGAATCAATCGCCTGCAACAGCGTTTAAGAATAAGCTTGAACTAAGGGGAGTCAGGGTATATTTACATTACTCGACAAAGGGATATCCTACCAATGTTGACCTGATAGTAAGCGATAAGGGATACGGGGCAAACGAATACATCGCAACTACCAGACCTATTGTGATTGTAACGGGTCCGGGACCGGGCAGCGGCAAGCTTGCCACATGCCTCTGCCACCTTTACCATGAATATAAAAAAGGTGTCAAGGCGGGGTATGCAAAATTTGAAACATTCCCAATCTGGGACCTTCCCGTCGATCATATGGTCAATCTTGCATACGAAGCTGCCACAGCTGACCTGGAAGACAGGGTGCTGATTGATGAGCATCACTTAAAAGCCTATAATGTAAAGACTGTAAATTATAACCGTGATATAGAAGCGTTTCATCTGCTTAAAAGGATCATTGAAAAAATCACAGGCGGAGGATCAATGTATCAGTCACCGACAGATATGGGAGTAAACCGTGCAAGTGCAGGCATTGTTAATAACAGAATAATCAGGGAGGCATCTTACCAGGAGATCATAAGAAGATACTTCAGGTGCGCCGTGGAATATGCATTGGGACTGGTTGACAAAGAAACACTTAACCGGATTAATGCAATAATGGATAAAGTAGGGGCGAAAGTCGAAGACCGCAAAGTAGTGCTCCCTGCAAGAAAAGCTGCAAATGATGCTGAAAAATGCGGGAAAGGACATGACGGGATCTTCTGCGGAGCTGCCATTGAATTGCACGACGGTACAATAATCACAGGCAAGAACTCGCCGCTGCTGCATGCATCTTCAAGCCTGGTCCTGAATGCTGCCAAACACCTGGCCGGACTACCTGACAAACTGTACCTTCTTCCCGAAAATTTAATCGATTCGGTGACTCATCTCAAGAAAGACATATTGAATGGCAAGATGGTCAGCCTCGATGTGGATGAGACACTGATAGTACTTGGTATTAGCGCCTTATCCAATCCGGCAGCAAAAATGTCACTGGAAAACCTGAAATGGCTGCGTGACTGCGAGGTGCATCTTACCCATATTCCCACCCCGGGTGATGAAGCAGGATGGCGGAAACTGAAGGTCAACCTGACCTGTGATCCTGAGTATTCAAGCAAGAGTCTTTTTATCAGCGGCTGAACGCTGAACACTGGTTTTGCTTACTCTTCGGTATCACCATCCGTTACTTCGGGCAATATCAGTTTCGTTTCAGCTGCTCCCAGGGTTTCTACATTGCGAAGCTTCTTCTCAATGGCCCTGCTGCGCACTCCTACAACATCATCAAGCTGATTAAGCCCGGTTTGAATGTTGCCCTGTGCCTTCTGCAGCAATCCGCCAAAGCTCTCAAACTCTTTCTTCACAGCTCCGAGGATCTTCCATACTTCACTGCTCCTCTTCTGAATTGCCAGTGTCCTGAATCCCATCTGTAGGCTGTTTAGCAAAGCTGCAAGTGTCGCGGGTCCCGTAACAATAACTTTATATTTATTCTGAAGCTCTTCAAGAAGACTTGCCTTCCGGACTACTTCGGCATATATGCCCTCGAACGGAAGAAACATAATCCCGAAGTCTGTAGTATCCGGGGGATTAAGATATTTTTCCTGTATATCCTTTGCCATAATCTTGATGGTGGTATCAAGGTTTTTCCGGGCATCTTCTATTTGAGCCGGATCTCCTGTATCATATGCCGAAAGCAGCTGTTCATATTTGTCTTTAGGGAACTTTGCATCGACCGGAAGCCACACTACCGTGTTGGCATCATCCCGGCCCGGCAGTTTAATGGCGAACTCAACATTCTCCTTGCTCCTTGGCTTTGTCTTTACATTCTCGGCATATTGTTCGGGGGCAAGTATCTGCTCAAGGAGCATTCCAAGCTGAACCTCGCCAATGCCACCCCTGATCTTGACATTACCCAGAACTTTCTTCAGGCCTCCGACATCCTGTGCAAGCGTCTGCATCTCGCCAAGTCCCTTCTGGACGCTCTCAAGCTGCTTGCCTACAAGTTCAAAAGACTGACCAAGCCTCTCATTAAGGGTCTTCTGAAGTTTTTCATCCACCATAACCCTGATATTTTCGAGTTTGTCTTCTGTGGCTTTAACCAGGTTATTCTGCTTTTCCTCCAGCTGCCCGAATTTTTCTCTCTGAAGATCATTAAAAGCTTTCACATTTTTGTCGAATGTTTCCTGAAACCCTTTAAAAGTTGTGGTCAGGGTCTGTGTCAGTTCAGTACGGTTTTCCTTTGATATATTTGAGTTTTCCTCCCGGTTAAGCCTGAAATCCTCTTTCAGGTTTTTTTCAATATTTGAAATACTGGTCTGGAGTTCAGTGATTTTGCCGGTAAGCATCAGGATTTCTGAATTGTTCTTCGGGCGGAAAACAATAATTAAAACTATGGCTAAAATAATCAGCGCAATAATTATTGCCAGGAGAATTGTTGTCATATCTTAATTGTATTTCAACTTTTCCGAATTTATCACACAGCCCTGATCCTCTTAAGCGTTTTTGATCTTTGGCGTAACAGCAGGGGAATAAGGAATAAATATACAAAAAAATCCGGAATTATACAGGAGAAAACAGAACAACAGATCAATCCGTGTACCTGCATTTCAAATATGAACAATGTCTTAAAAATATTTAAATTTGAATCATGAATAAAAAAAATAACCGGTTTGTCCAATTGTTAGACAGGGAAATAAGACTTCTTCTGAGTATCAGTTTTGGTATATTTTTATTTATCCTTTTTTTCCAGCCATTTCCTCTCGAAAAGTTCGATTTTAACAACTGGTTGCTGTTTGTTGGCGGTTTTGGTGCAATTGTCTTTATTTTTATGTTCCTGATCCGGATTGTTTTCCCCTGGATGATTCAAAATAATGATCAGAAAGGTAACGAACCTGTCTTAACTTCTTACCTGGGCGGCCTCATTATTTTAACTTTAAGTTCTGTTGCTTTTACCTTCTATCTGCGGTATGTGGGATCTGTAAGTATCTCCTTCTATATTGTTTTTAAGATAGTATTGATCTGTCTTGCCCCGGCGGTGGCTTTAAAATTATATGATTTAAATAAAGGATTGATTCAACAAAATGAATCTCTGATCTCAGAGAGAAAGACTATTCAAAAACAGGTTGAAAAATACGAAGAAGATACCCTGAATAAATCCATTGAGTTTATTTCTGAAACAAATACCGAAAACCTCACACTTCTTATTTCAGAAGTTGTCTTTATTCAATCTGCTGATAACTATGTGGAAATAGCATATATGGATGTTGACAACTTTAAGAAAATACTTATCCGGAATACTTTAAAGAATATTGAGCTTCAGATTAAACCATATTCGAATTTTATTCGTTGCCACAGGACATGCATTGTAAACATGCATTACATCGAAAAACTTAATCAGGATTATAGCAGTCATTGGTTAACAATAAAGGGATACCAGGAAAGAATCCCTGTTTCAAGACAATATCTGTTAAAACTCAAAGAATCCTTGTAAACAATCCGGGGCGAATGCCATCTGCCCCGAATAGCTGACATTTATCCCCATTTTGTTTGATTGATCCCGGATTAGTGTGCGTTAATCCCTTTTTTTTGCTGTGGATATTCCATGAAAATATCTTTGACCAAATTTATTTTAAAGATGTTATGAATATTTTATTGATAAATCCTCAGTATCCGGCTACATTCTGGAGCTTTAAACATGCTTTAAAATTTATATCCAAAAAAGCATCGAATGTACCTTTGGGTTTGATTACTGTAGCATCATTATTGCCTGAAAGCTGGAACAAGAAACTCACAGACCTCAATGTATCCGGGCTTAAGGATAAGGATATTAAATGGGCAGATTATGTTTTCATCAGCGCTATGTCAATTCAGCTGGCTTCGGTAAAACAGATTATTGAGCGATGCAGGCAGCTTAATACCAGAATGGTAGCAGGAGGTCCTCTGTTTACTGAAGAATATGAGCAATTTGCTGAAATAGACCATTTAGTGCTTAATGAAGCAGAAATTACCTTGCCTCTCTTTTTTGAAGATCTTAGAAACGGAAGACCAAAAAAGATCTATCAGTCTGATAAATTTGCTGATATCACAAAAACACCTTTGCCTGATTATTCACTTTTAAAATCCGGCAAATATGGATCGGCAGGAATACAATATTCAAGAGGATGCCCCTATGATTGCGAATTTTGTGATATTACAGCTCTTTTTGGCCGTCGTGTCCGTACAAAAACAATTGCTCAGATCATTGCCGAATTGGACCAGCTGTTGCGGATAGGATGGAGAGGCAGTGTATTTTTTGTAGATGATAATTTTATCGGGCATAAAAAGAAATTAAAAAATGAATTGCTCCCGGCTATTATTAACTGGATGGAGTCAAATAACAATCCATTCAGTTTCATAACAGAAGCTACTATTGACCTGGCTGATGATAAGGATCTTATGGATTTGATGGTTAAAGCCGGTTTTACCAGGGTATTCGTAGGTATTGAAACTCCTGAGGAGAGTTGTTTGATGGAGTGTAACAAGCTGCATAATAATAATCGTGACCTGATAGAGTGTGTAAATATAATCCAGCATTGCGGGATGGAAGTATATGGCGGTTTTATAGTAGGATTTGATAGTGATCCGCCGGATATTTTTCAACGACAGATCGACTTTATTCAGAAAAGCGGGATCATAACAGCAATGGTTGGGCTTCTTAATGCGCCCCGGTTATCGAAACTATACAAGCGGTTAAAAAATGAAGACAGGATAATTGACAATTTTAGTGGCGACAATACCAATTACTCAATGAATTTCACACCGGTAATGGATAAAAATGAGTTATTAAAAGGATATCAGAAAATCATTAAGAATATTTATTCCTGTAAGTCCTATTATGCCAGAGTGAAATTGTTTCTGAAACAATATAATCCTTCTTTTTATGAGCCGCTTTCATTAAACAGGTTTATGGCATTTATAAAATCAATAATATATTTAGGAATTTTAAGGAAGAAACGCAGATACTTCTGGAATCTCCTTCTTTGGAGCATCTTTAACAAGCCAAAATCATTTCCCCTGGCAGTCACCTACAGCATTTATGGATATCATTTCAGAAAAGTTTTCAGGAATGTCGATTGACAGAATATAGTTTTGCTCATCCCGCGTATGCAGGATTCACTGTCTTACGCTCTGCGAGCTTTGTCTTGCAGTCTTGCTCATCCCATTAGCTGGAATTCATTTAATTGTAGTAATTTTATATTGTTTAGTACAGGAATGATAATGAAAAGAAAACGGAGGGAATAGGTTTTATTAAATAAAAAATATAATTATGAAAAGACTTTTTGGTTCATTATTATTAATGCTGACCGGTATTGCACCTCTGATTGCACAGGACGATACAGAAGGCAGCAAAGATCCGGCCTTGTTCACAAGGATGCCCGGTTTTTACATTTACCGGTATGATGATATTCAGT
>CAYNGW010000040.1:0-13056 GCA_964396955.1 uncultured Rikenellaceae bacterium
CTCCCTTAACAAGGTTGACATGTGCAAAGATATCCTGGCTCTTCATTTTATCCGAAAGATAGCTAAGTCCGTTTGATGCCGTGTCGAGATACGGGGAATCAATCTGTTCAATATCTCCCGTGAATACCATCTTGGTGCCTTCACCGGCACGCGTGATGATGGTTTTTATTTCATGCGGGGTAAGATTCTGCGCTTCATCGACAATGAAAAATATGCTTGAGAGGCTTCTTCCCCTGATGTAGGCGAGAGGTGTTATTACCAGTTTTTCTTCCTTCACCATGTCATTAATACGAAGGAATTCCGGACTCTGATGGCTGAATTTATGCTTGATAACCGTAAGATTATCATACAGAGGCTGTATATATGGATCCATTTTCTCCTTCAGATCACCAGGAAGGAATCCAAGATCACGGTTAGCCAGGGGAACAATCGGACGGGCGAGAAAGATCTGCTTGTACTTTTTATGCTGAGCCAGCGCGGCAGCAAGAGCAAGAAGTGTTTTACCGGTTCCTGCCTTACCGGTCAGCGAAACCAGCTGAATATCCGGATCAGCCAGAGCCTCCAGGGCAAAAGTCTGTTCAGCATTCCTCGGATCAATGCCGTATGTAGTTTGTTTTATTACCCTGTTGAGAAGCTTATTCACAGGATTAAAGTGAGCGAGGGCACTGGCCCCGTTATTTTTCATTATAAAGAACCGGTGTCCCTTAAGCTCCGGATCAAGATTGAATTCATTTGCGCTTACTCCCTCCGGAAGCTCATAAAGCTTGCTTATCAGTCCCTGATCAACTCCCTCAAGTATCTTTATTCCCTTATAGAGGTCGTCAATATTTGCGACTTTGTCATTCTGGTAATCCTGTGCAATGATACCCAGCGATTTAGCCTTCATCCGAAGGTTTATGTCCTTGGTTATCAGAACAACAGTCTTGTTCTTGTTGGAGTTGCAGACATATTCTGCAATTGCCAGAATCCTGTGGTCTGATGTCCTTTCGGGGAATGACTGGTTTACCTTTTCCGAAAAGTCCCTTCCGGTTTCGATGTGCAGGTTGCCAAGGTTTTCTCCCAGCGGAATATTGGCTGTAAGCAACATATCCCCGGACAATTTGTCAAGCTCCCTGGTAAACTCTCGCGCATGAAAATTAATAAGATCATTCCCTCTTTTGAATTTGTCAAGCTCCTCAAGAACAACTATGGGAATAATTACATCATTCTCCTCAAAATTATAAATGCATTTATAATCATGAAGAAGCACATTGGTATCAATTATAAAAAGTTTCTTATTTAGTTTTTTTACCATTTCCAAGTTATTTATAATCAATAAAATAAGAATTAATTGCTTATGCTGTCTCCGATTTGCAAAAATAACGAAAATATGGTATTAATTTGTAAGCATGTTGAAAGTATGTTAATTTGTAGCTTGGAGTGCCTAAAGTGCCTTAAGTATTTAACGTTATAAATGATTGATTATAATGACTTACCAGGAAACATTGGATTTTCTGTATTCCCAGCTCCCTGCTTACCACCGCATCGGGAAAGCTGCATATAAGAACAATCTTGATAATACTTATGCACTGGATGAATATTTTGGTCATCCGCATACTAAATACAGGACCATTCATATTGCGGGAACAAACGGAAAGGGATCTGTATCCCATATGATCGCATCAGTTCTTCAGGAAGCAGGTTACAGGACCGGCCTTTATACGTCTCCTCATCTTAAGGATTTCAGGGAGAGGATAAAGGTAAATAGCGAAATGATACCTGAAAGAGAGGTCACAGCTTTTATAAAAAAGCATCATGGAATCATTAAGTCGGTTAATCCTTCTTTTTTTGAGATAACAGTTGCCATGGCGTTTGATTATTTTGCCGGGATAAATGCTGATGTGGCTGTTATTGAAACAGGACTCGGGGGCAGGCTCGATTCTACAAATATCATCAAGCCCTTAATTTCAGTCATTACCAATATCGGTCATGATCATATGGATCTCCTGGGTAATACCCTGGGAAAAGTCGCTTCTGAAAAGGCAGGGATAATCAAGAAAAATGTTCCTGTTATCATCGGTGAAACACAGCACGGATTAAAGGATATTTTTATTTCACAGGCTGATAAAACGGAATCTGCGATTTATTTTGCTGACGAAAATTTTACATGCAGGCTGGACAAAAACATAAATGCTGAGGGCGAGCGTCAGTTTGAAATCGATGATTTGAACGATAACAGGATAATATCAGGAATAATACCACTGGGAGGGGATTACCAGGTCAGAAATCTGCAGACACTGTTCCAGGTAATTAAGATCCTTAAACGCACCTTTCATCTTTCAAAGGATGATTTATTAAAAGGGATAAAAAATGTGGTGATAAATACGGGATTGAAAGGACGCTGGCAGATCCTGAATCAAAAGCCCTTTACGGTTTGTGACACAGGGCATAACAAGGAAGGACTGGAATATGTACTGAAGCAAATCAGGAAAATTCCGAAAACCGGGCTTCATATCGTAATCGGTTTTGTAAGCGACAAGGATATCAGTTCAATATTGCCGCTGTTTCCGACTGATGCAAAATACTATTTTACAAGGGCTTCAGTCCCAAGAGCGCTTGATGAAAAATTACTTAAATCGCAGGCCTCGGTATTTGGTCTTGCCGGGAATAGCTATCCTGATGTAAATAAGGCACTTGATGCTGCAAAAAGCAGGGCTTCCGGGACGGATATGATATTTATCGGAGGAAGTACATTTATTGTGGCTGAGGTAATTTAATTTTTGTATTTTTATTCTTACAAATCATACTCCAATGAAAAAAGCAGCTGTTGTTTCCCTGTTTATGATGTTTCTTTTACCGCTTTCGGCTCAGACTGAAAAGAAAATAGTTATTCTCCATACCAACGATCTGCATTCACGGCTTACCGGCTATGCACCGGAATCGGCATACTCTCCGCTGACGATAAATGATGATAAGACTATTGGAGGATTTGCCAGGATTGCCACAATCATAAGTGATGAAAAAGATAAAAACGAAGGAATCACCCTGGTCGTTGATGCCGGTGATTTTCTTATGGGAACATTGTTCCAGGGGCTCGAAACAAAGACAGGGTTTCAGCTGAGGCTTATGAAGACAATGGGCTATGATGTCGTTTGCATCGGGAACCATGAATTTGATTATGGACCGGAAAGGCTTGCAGATATCCTGAGCTCAGCTGAAAGGGGAGGAGCTATACCGCCTGTTCTTTTAAGCAATGCTGTGTTTGATGAAGACGAATCCGGGGATGATGCACTCGAAAAACTCTTCAACTCAAACATTATAGGAAGAAAATTCATTTTGGAGAGAGATGGCCTGAGAATCGGGTTCTTTTCATTGCTTGGCAAAGTAGCCGATGATAATGCTGCTTTTGCACCTCCTGTAACTTTCTCAAAGCAGGTGGCTACCGCAAAGAAGATGGTCAAAGAACTGCAGCAGGAAAAATGTGACATAATAATATGCCTGTCACATTCAGGTGTATCACCTGATGAGACCGGGAATTGGGTTGGCGAGGATTTTGAACTGGCAGAAAAAGTAAAGGGTATCAATGTAATAATAAGTGGACATACCCATACAAAACTCGATAAGCCGGTCATTGTCAATGGTATCCCGGTTGTGCAGGCTGGTGAATACGGACAATTTGTCGGTAAATTATCTCTTACATTTAAGGATGGGAAGGTAAATCTTAATGATTATTCGCTTATTCCTGTTGATGACCGGACAATTGGAGATGAATCAATTCACAGCCTCATTGAGGATCAGAAGAAAATGATCACGAAAGAAATCCTTGACCCGCTTGGAATGGAATATGACAGGAGAATTGTTGAAACGGATTTCCTGCTTGAATGCATTGAACTGGGTGATATAAAAGGCAGCAACCTGGGGCCACTGGTTGCCGATGCCATTCACAGCTACATCAGCAACCATTCAAAAACCGGCACTGATATAAGCATGGTAGCCGTCGGGGTTATCCGTGACAGGATTGTGCCTGGTTTTCAGACAGCTCCCGATATTTTCAGGATCATGTCCATGGGCCAGGGAAAGGATGGTGTACCCGGGTATCCCCTGGCAAGGTTATTCGTAACGGGGAAAGAGCTTAAAAGCATCCTGGAAATACTCCAGGTGGCTTATAAGTCGACCCCTGCCAACTATTGCTATTATTCCGGTCTGAAAGCTGAATATGATCCTGATAAAGGGATGCTAAAAAAGATCAGAAAAATCGAAATTATTTCTCCTCAGGGGAGTGTTGCCAATGTTGATTTCTCAAAGAAAAACAAAGAATTATATTCTATAACGGCCAACTCATATATGCTTGAATTTGTGGGTATTATAAAGAAGATGAGCTTCGGGCTTATCAATGTTGTACCAAAAGATGCAGCAGGTAATCCTGTCACTGATATGAAGACTACCGTGATTGATCTTGATGAGAATATAGACGGGTTGCAGGAGGGAAAAGAGTGGATAGCCCTTATGGAATACCTGACATCAATGAAAGATAAGAACGGGAACGGGATACCGGATATAGACAGTAAATACAAGGAAGCAGTTCAGACTATCTTCGATGTAAATACCCCCTGAATTCAAGCAGTCCGGTCACTCTTTTTACCACTTGCTGAACGGATTATCAACAACCAGTCTTGTTTTTTTGTTTGCGACAGTTAATCCAAGCCGGTATATCGTTTCAGTGATCAGTTCCATCTTTTTGAAATCGATTTTTTCAACAACGTCTCCCGGGGTGTGATAATCGGAATGGAGCCCTGAAGTAAAGAACAGCACAGGAATATCGTGCTTTACAAAATTGTAATGATCGCTTCGGGCAAACAGCCGGAGGGGGTGCTTCCTTCCGCTGAGGCTGTAATCGAAATCAAGAATGGTTGCTTTATCAATTTCTGCAGCGATTGTTCCCAGTTCTGCGCTCTGATTCCCGGTGATAACAAAGACTCCGGAAGGTCCCGTCATTGGTGTATCTTCAGTTGTATCAGCAACGCCCTTGACTCTGCCGATCATATCCAGGTTCAGATCAACTACCGTCTTTTCAAGAGGAACAAGAGGATTATCAACATATGATTGAGAACCATAAAGGCCTATTTCTTCTCCGGAAACCCACAGAAACATAACTGAACGGAGTGGTTTGTTTTCAAGGTTCTGGAATGATTCAGCAATTGACAGAAGAGCAGCACAACCGGAGGCATCATCATCAGCACCTGCATTTATACTGCCCCCTGATTCTCCAATATGATCGGCATGAGCTGAAAAAATAACATATTCATTTTTGAGTTCAGGATCGCTTCCCTCAATGTAAGCAGCAACATTGTTAAGAATCATATCCTCGCTCTTAACAGCTTCAGTCATTATAAACTTTTTATCCTTGATTTCGAATGACTGAGGTTTCAGGCTGGTATCAATTTTATTCTGAAGTTCTTCAAGAGTATGTCCTGTTCCTTTCAGCAATTCGTCGGCAACCGACCTGTGGACAAAAAGGATTTTAGGCATTCCGGGCAATTCAAAGACCCTTGGTTTTTGGCCCTTGAGGTGTTTGGATGAATTCAGTTCTCCGGCATACCCGGGATTCTTTTCTTCAAGTGATTGGTCGCCCGATTTAGGATCCATGACAAAAAGGATAGCCTTTGCTTTGGAAAAAAGCATAAATGTCAATTTGATCTGGATGCTCATAAAGGAAGACCAGTTAGAGCCTTCAAACAGGAATTTCTTCCCATCCTCTGATGAGGGAGCCCTGTTCATTACAAGCAGGATCTTGCCTTCCGGTTTGATATTTTCAAAATCATTGTACCCGTATTTATCCTGTTTTAAGCCATAGCCAGCAAATATCACCTCTCCTTCCAGGGTGAATTCAGAGGGTCCTGTAGGAACCAGCTGATACACAGGTTTCTTTATTGTAACAGTATCAGTCTCTTTTGAAATAACCTGTATTGTTGTCTTTTCCAGGTCTATAGAATTTTTAATAATTGTATATGGCTGAAAGTAACTTTTACCATTACCCGGTTTCAGTCCCAGTAATTTTGCCTGGGAAACAATATATTGCTGAGCCAGTTCCAGACCGGATTCTCCATTTTGTCTGCCTTTCAGAAGGGGAGAAGCCAGGAAGGAGACATAACTTTCAAGATCCTCTGAAGTGATCACATCAGGGGGCAATGATTTTTTCTGAGCCTGGACAGGATTAAATGATGTTAGTAATAATGTAATGATTATCAGCAGGTTGATTTTGCTTTTCATTTGTAATGATCTTTTTTACGAAATGAACACTAAAGGTAAAAAAGTTTTCTGATATAGCTCCTTTGGGTATTCTGTTATACCATGATTAAGGTTATTTTGTCAAACGAATCGTATAATCATATTAAACTGCGGCGGTTTTTTTTAAATTTGCGGACTAATTCAGCTTTGGAATGGAGGTAAGCATATATTTCTGGATCGGTTTTCATCTTTTTATTTTCCTGATGCTCGCTATTGACCTGGGAATTTTCAACAAGAAAACACATAAGGTGCCTCTGAAAGAAGCGCTTATCTGGAGTTCAGTCTGGATAACACTGGCCCTCCTCTTCAGCTTATTTGTCCTGTATGAATTCGGGAAGACAAGAACTCTTGAATTCCTTACAGGCTATGTAGTAGAGTATTCTTTAAGTGTCGACAATATTTTCATCTTCATTCTTATCTTCTCTTATTTTGCTGTAAAGGATGAGTACCATCACAGGATCCTTTTCTGGGGGATAATGGGTGCACTGGTAATGAGAGGGATATTTATCTTCGCCGGAGTCGCTTTGATTCACAGGTTCCACTGGATCGTCATTATATTCGGAGGATTCCTTGTTTTTACAGGTATTAAGATGCTGTTACAGAAAAAGATGCAGGTTGATCCGGGGAATAATCCGTTATTGAGATTTTTCAGGAAGATTTTCCCTGTATCTGATGAATTACATAACGGGAAATTATTTATAAGGGAAAACCATCGGACCTATGCTACTCCTCTGTTCATGGTTCTTCTGGTAATTGAGTCATCGGACGTGATTTTTGCCGTTGATTCCATCCCGGCGGTTCTTGCCATCAGCCAGGAGACTTTCATTGTTTATACCTCAAACATCTTTGCCATTCTTGGACTGAGATCACTGTATTTTGCAGTTGCCGGTATCATGGGAATTTTCCGGCACCTGAAAACAGGGCTGTCATTTATCCTGACATTTGTAGGACTGAAGATGCTGGCTTCATTTTTCAATATTGAAATCCCGATCCTGCTGTCTCTTGCAATAATTATTTCCATCCTGCTCATATCTGTTCTGACATCTGTCATTATTAAAAAGAAATAACTTTTCTTATCTATCAACCGGACAGAAGTTAATTATTGGCAGGAAAGTATTAATTTTACGATTTCTGTTTTAGTTTAAAGAGTACAATAATGAACTCTAAAATACAGAAACCGGCTACTGCATGGCCACTTATTGTTCTCTTTTTTGTCCTTTCAACAAGTGCAATCGTAACGGGTTATTTCTATTACAGAAGCCTTGAAAAGCACCTGCTGATTGATACCCTGGAACAGCTGTCTGCCATTGCTGACCTTAAGGTGAGGCAGATCATACAATGGCGTCAGGAGAGGATATCAGACGGTATTTATTTAAGCGAAAACTCACTTCACATACGGCAATTCTCAAGGTTCCTTGCAGAGCAAAATAACAGGTTACTGAAAGCCGACCTCGGTCAGAGCCTGAAATCATATGTTGAAAATTATGATTACAGGACTGCTGTTTTTATTGACAGGAATATAAATGTAAAGCTGTTTTATCCTGATCAGGATACAATAATAGGTGATTTTCTTAAATCGCTGCTGCCGGGTGTAATCAGAAAAGGGGAGGTGGTTCTAACCGATATCCATCAGACAGGGAAAGTGAGTTTTATTGACCTTGATCTTCTGGTTCCATTAAGAGGTCCCGGGATGAATGATAGTGCCGTTTTTGGCATGGTGGTTCTGAAAATTGATCCTGAAAAAGTCCTTTATCCCATTTTACAGTCATGGCCGGTGAACAGCAGGACTGCAGAAGCTCTTCTGTTTCATATCGAAGGTAATGAGGTGGTCTATCTTAATCCTCTCAAACAGATTGAAGATGCAGAAATGGTCTTAAGAAAACCACTTACCGAGGAAAATCTCCCGGCAGTGTTGGCTGTTAATGGGATAATGGAAACAACAGAAGGAATTGACTACAGGGGAAACCCGGTAATTGCAGCTATGAAAAAGATACCGGGATCACCATGGTACCTGGTAGCCAAGATCCACCGTGAAGAAATATACGAATCTCTCAGTGACAGGATCGGGCAAGTAATAATCATTATAATCCTTTTTATTTTAATGTCCGGGTTCTTCCTGGGATTCCTCTGGTGGAACCAGCGGGTCAGGTTTTACAGGGGAAAATATGAAACTGAACTTGAACGGATGGCGCTTGTCAGGCATTTTGATTATATCCTGAAGCATGCCAATGATATTATTCTGCTGATTGATAAGGATTTTGTGATCGTAGAGGCAAATGACAAGGCAGTTGAAACATATCAATATGAGCGTAACAAGCTTATCGGCAAGAATATAAATCAATTACGATCGTCCAATTCTATTGGCCGTTTCGGACACGATTATAAAATTCTTGGCGATTCTGGTCATTTAACATATGAAACGATCCAAAAAAGGAAAGACGAGACTAATTTTCCAATTGAGATCAGCGCACGAAGAGTCGATATTGAAGGTGTCCCCTATTACCAGTTAATAGGCCGCGATATTACAGAAAGAAAACATGCAGAGGAGATCCTCAGGGAAAGCGAGGACAGATTCCGGAAAATCTTTGAGGAGAGCCCTTTCAGTATGATAATGACAGGAAAGGACATGGGCATTATAAAGGCAAACAGAGCATTTTGCTCGATGCTAGGGTATGCTGAAGATGAACTTTACGGTATGACCTTCAGACAATTCACGCACCCTGATCATATCAGCACCGATGACATTTCACTACTGAGGCTGGTAGCCAATGATATACCGGTTTACCATACCGAAAAGCGTTATATCCGTAAGGATGGCACTGTAATATGGGGTTCAACAACAGTGAGCCTTATCAGGAATAATAAAGGGGAATTTCAGTTTTCCCTTGCGATGATAGAGGATATCACAGCCAGGAAAACGGCAAGAGCAGAGCTTGACAAATCATTTTCTCTCCTTAAGGCAACACTGGAGTCAACTGCGGATGGAATACTTGTTGTGGATTCAGCCAGAAAGATCATTCAGTATAATCAGAAGTTTGCAGAGATGTGGCATATCCCTGAGGAAGTATTAAGATTAAATGATGATAAAACCGCTATAAATTTTGTACTGGATCAACTGAAATTTCCCGAAGTTTTTGTCGATAAAATTATGCATCTGTATTCAGATCCTGAAGCCGTAACCTTTGATATGCTCGAATTCAAAGACGGAAGGACTTTTGAACGTTATTCCCAGCTACAGAAAATTGGTGGCAAGACAGTTGGCCGTGTATGGAGTTTCAGAGATATAACCGAGCGGAAAAAGGCTGAAGCAGACCTTATTGCAGCCAAAGAAAAAGCAGAGGAGAGCGACAGACTTAAAACTGCATTCC
Source organism: uncultured Rikenellaceae bacterium (assembly GCA_964396955.1). Classification (GTDB taxonomy): domain Bacteria; phylum Bacteroidota; class Bacteroidia; order Bacteroidales; family VadinHA17; genus LD21. The sequence continues at coordinate 9,636 of CAYNGW010000040.1, forward strand.
TTCATAATGTATCTCACGAGATAAGAACTCCGATGAACGCCATTTTAGGATTTTCTTCGCTTCTGACCGAACCAGGCATCACCGAAAATGACCGTAAACAGTTTGTTGATGTAATCTTTCAAAGCGGTAATCAGCTCCTGTCAATAATTAATGATATAGTTGATCTGGCAGGCATTGAAAGCGGCCAGGTGAAACTTAATATAAAAGAAATTAACCTTAACAAAGAACTGAGGAAACTCAGTGAGCAGTACGGCTATAAGCAAAAACCTTTAAATATAACTCTAAGCCTGAAAACCCCGCTGACTAATAAAGATGCTCTTATTTTAACTGACGGCACCAAACTTATTCAGATACTTTCAAACCTGATTAATAATGCTTTCAAATTTACAAAGAAAGGTAAGATAAGCTTTGGCTATGTGCGGAAGAATGATTTTCTGGAGTTCTTTGTAAAGGACACGGGTGCAGGTATACCTCCGGATCATCAGGCAAGGGTATTCGATAGATTTTATCAGGTCGACAGCGCAGTATCAAGACAATATACAGGGACAGGACTGGGACTCTCAATCTGCAAAGCCTACGCAGAATTGCTTGGAGGAAAGATATGGCTTTCTTCAGTACCTGGTGAAGGAAGTATTTTTAACTTCACCATACCATATAAAAAGAAAGAAGGGTGATAACTTCCGGCACCCTTCTTTATGACACTTAATTAACTCAAGTTGCTAGGTTTAAGAAAAGGGTAGATTTAAGAACAAGGAACAAGGATTTTTGATTTAAGAAGAAAGGGCTCATTTTGTTATACTATTGATAATCATTATTATATGTATTCAACTTCTTAATTCTAAAATCGTTAATCATCATTCGTTAATCAGATTTTTAATGAAAACTTAAATAAGTAGCAACTTAGGTTAATTATTACAATCATTTTACATCAGGATCTGCCTGGCGTATTTTACACACGTTTTGGTCTCTTTTACGGCATTTGACCATGGTTTAACATCATATTCCAGTTCAATGTCGCAGTGGATAGGCCATTTGTTATTCTTGATCAGAAGGAGAACATCCTCAATTGGTACTTCGCCCTGTCCCCATACCTGATTTTCGTTGGATGGATTGGTGTTCGGCCCGGTCTTATCCTTGAGGTGGATGCTGAAGATACGATCGTGATACTTTTCGATTATCGTATTCGGATGTATGCCAGTTGAACCATAAAAATGTCCTGCATCAAAGTTTATCATTACTGCCGGTGAAACAGCAAGGAACGGATCATAGCTGAAGCCTGGCGTTGCAAACTGCATATGGTTATGGAAAATTGCATACATTCCGTGTTTTTCGGCAAAAGGAGCAAGTCTCTTGACAGCCTCTTCGCCGATTTCCTCAGTTACACCCTTGGCACCCAAAGCTTTAGCAGCCTTGAATGCATAATCTATTTCCTCATCTGACCAGCGGGCAGGAGAGAATTTTACGATGTGAATATTAATACCTGCGTCGTTGAACAATTTTCGTACTTCCTCGTATTTTGACATAGGAACTGCCAGGCGCCAGTCTTTGAGTTCCTGGTTATATTTAGCTCTGGCAGCCTGTTGTTCAGGTGTCATTTCGAATCTCCTCTGGAAACCTGCCGGCGGACCGCCTGCAGGAGGTGCACCGAGGAATTCCTCAACATCACTGCTCATTAATTCTATTGAACTGATACCAGCTTCCTTACAATATTTAATTATGTTTTCAACTCCACCTGGCATGCTGCGCCAGCTATATGTAGTGGCGCCTATTTGGACACCACCGAATTTGGAACATGATTCATCCTTGCTTGCACAAGAGGATAGAAGCGGTATCAGTAGCAAAGTTGTGATTATTACTTTGCTTCCGGGAAACATAATCCCGGTAAGTTTTACTTTCAGATTGTTTCTTTTTTTCGTAAGTTGTTTAATAATTTATTTTATAATTATCTCAATTTATAATGTCCACCCTTTACGATATTCATATTGGAAGAGGCTGTTTGCATCCGGAAGATTTGTGATCTTCATATTAACCGGATCATACTCAAGAGTAATATTTGCACGTTGATTCAATACAGCAATATTTGTCAGCAGCATGATCTCCGTTACTTTGGCAGCGATTGAAAAATCGTTGCATGATTTTTTGCCATTTTTGATGGCATCAATCCAGTCTTCGAAAATATTTCCGGTACGCGGAAGCCATGGATCCGGACCATTGAATCCTTTGTCTGCAGGAATAAGTTCGGGCATTGCTCCGTGGCTGCCATGTGTGATGATGCCTTTATCGCCGAAGTATGTGGCGTCTCTCATGGCACGACCTGCTTCAAGTCCATCAGGGCGGGGTGGCCTTAAGCCACCGTCGCACCAGGTAACTTTCACGGAGGGCATATAGCCTCGGGCCGGGAATTCATAGGTAACCAGCTCACACAGAGGCATATAATCAGTACTGTATGGCGAGCTTGTTGCCTGGATCTTTGTCGGCATGCCAAGATTAAGTGCCCAGATCGGGGCATCAAAAATGTGAGCTCCCATGTCTCCCATAGCTCCTGTTCCATAATCCCACAATCCTCTCCAGTTGAAATGGAATGCTTCCGGATTAAAAGGCTTTTCGGGTGCAGGTCCCAACCAGACATCATAATTAATGGTCTTTGGAGGAGTCACACCGGCGGGACGGTTCATATCACCCTGGGGCCAGAATCCCATAGGACGGTTGGTTGAGAGCTGTACTTCCCTTACGCGGCCGATTACATCGCCCTGGATCCACTCAACAGTTCTCCTGGTGCCCTCAGTGGCATGTCCCTGGTTACCCATCTGCGAAACCACGCCGGTCTCTTTTGCTATCCCGGCAAGCCTACGGCATTCAAAGATCGTTTTAGCAAGTGGTTTTTCGCAATAGACATGTTTTTTTGCACGCATAAAAGCAGCTGCGATTGTGGCATGGTTATGGTCGGGAGTACCTATAACGACAGCATCAATTGATTTTTCCTTATCGAGCATTTCACGCCAGTCGCTGTAGATCTTTGCTTTGGGATACCCTTTGAATATATGTCCGGCGTAATCAGGATCCACGTCGCATAATGCATAGATATTGGCGAGATTGATTACATTAGGTCCTCCGGCAGCGCCCATCTGGACAACGGCATCCGTATTGGGCGGGCCGCCCGGGCGTCCTCCCTGAGATTGCATGCGTTTCATCATTTCAGCTCTTCTGGCCTCCTGAGCAGCGATTTGTTCCCTGGTCATCGGTGTTCCGTTCATGTTCCTCTGTGGTCTTTCAATGGGAACATCAGGTGAACAGATCTGCTGAATGTCGCCGCCGCCCTGGCTGCCTATACCGATACCGGCAACGTTGATCAGGTCGCTGGGAGCCGTATAACCCTTGCCGCCCAGCACCGAACGGGGTATAACAGTAAATGCAGCAGCTG
>CAYNGW010000041.1:0-12747 GCA_964396955.1 uncultured Rikenellaceae bacterium
TGACCAGGCATATTTTTGCCGGGGAATACCATAGTGCTTTTAAGGGGAGGGGAATTGCCTTCAGCGAAGTAAGGGAATATCAATATGGAGATGATATCAGGAGTATTGACTGGAATGTTACTGCACGATTCAACCACCCCTATATAAAGATATTTGAGGAAGAACGGGAACTGACTGTCATGCTGCTGATTGATGTAAGCGGTTCAGGAAACTTCGGCACCACGGTAAGCTTTAAACGGGACGTGATGACTGAAGTAGCCGCGGTGCTTTCCTTCTCGGCAATCTTCAACAACGATAAAATAGGAGTGATCTTCTTTACCGACAAGGTTGAGAAATTCATCTCCCCGCAGAAAGGGCGAAAACATATTCTGAGAATAATCAGGGAACTTTTAGGTTTCAGATCAGAAAGCAACAAGACTGATCTTGATGGGTCGTTGCGTTTCCTGACCAATGCAATCAAAAAACGGTGCACAGCATTCATCATTTCTGATTTTATCGCCCCTGACTTTGAGGATGCTTTGCGCATTGCATCAAACAAGCACGATATTGCGGCAATTAAAGTCTATGATAAGGTTGAAACAGATCTGCCCGACATAGGTTTGATAAAAGTAACAGATTCGGAAACCGGAGCTGAAAAATGGATAGATACTTCAACCAAAAGCTCCAGAAAAGCATACAGGGAATGGTGGGCGGATCATGTATCAAAGATAGGTAACGTATTTACCAGGTGCGGAGTTGATTCAGCTTATATCAATACAGGGGAAGATTATGTAAAGCCACTGGTCAAATTATTTGAAAGCAGGTGAAAATGAAACGGTCAATGATATATATATGGCTGCTTGCCGGAGTATTTTCAACTTCGGAGGGGCAGGATGTGACCGTTACTGCTGTTTTTGACAGCACAAGGATCTACATTGGCGATCAGATAAACTATACAATCACAGTTGATCAGCCTGCGGATCTCGCACTTGAGCTGCCATATCTTAAAGACACACTTTGTAAAAATATAGAGATACTCTCAGGTCCGGTTACTGACAGTTCCACCATCGGTAACGAAAGGCTGATGATAACCAGCAGGTACATTATAACATCATTTGATTCAGGATTTTATCAGATACCTCCGACCTATGCTGAAATTAAAAATGAATCTGGCATTAAAAGGTTCTATTCAGGATATGCGCAACTCGAGGTGATGAGAGTTAAGATTGCTCCGGCCGATACTACAGCAAAGGTTTTTGACATAATAGCACCTTACAGGGCGCCTGTTACAATAGGAGAGATACTTCCGTGGATTCTTCTTGCTGCTCTTGTTGCCGCAGCCGTATGGGGTATTATCAAACTGCTGCGCAGATTCAAAAGGCAGAAAAAAGAGCCTGAAACTATAATCAATCCTGATCCTGCCCATGTTATTGCATTCCGTGATCTCGAAAAATTAAGAGATGACCAGCTTTGGCAAAGAGGAGAAGTGAAACTGTATTATTCAAGGCTTACGGAAATACTGCGTCAATACCTGGAGAACAGGTACGGAGTCTATTCTCTCGAAATGACAACTTCCGAAACACTCGAAGCCCTTTTACTGACGGGCTTTAAGAAAGACAGCCTGTATACAAGCCTGAAGACAATTCTCAACGGTTCCGACCTCGTAAAATTTGCGAAATACAAGCCGGAACCTGCGGAAAATGATATTCATTTCCAGAACTCATGGGCATTTGTTGAAGCTACTATGGTAAAGGAAGAATCACCAAACGAAAAGGAATCATGACCGGGATAACATATGCCGAACCTTTGTTTCTCTGGCTTCTGGTTCTGATCCCGGGAATGATAGCCTTTTATGTTCTGCGACAGCAGAAAACATCTGCCTCACTGCATATGCCAGGGCTTGAACCGTTCAGCAAGACACAAAGGACCTTCAGGCACTATCTCAGACATATTCTTTTCGCTTTTCGTACAATTGCAATAGCATTCCTTATAATAGTCCTTGCCCGGCCCCAGAAAACTGATAAATTTCAAAATGTCACTTCTGAAGGTATAGATATAATGCTTGCACTTGATATTTCCGGCAGCATGCTCGCCCGTGATTTTAAGCCTGACAGGCTGGAAGCATCCAAGAACGTGGCAACTGAATTTATTTCAGGACGCCCTTACGACCGGCTTGGACTTGTTGTTTTCAGCGGTGAAAGCTTCACGCAATGTCCCCTTACAACTGACCATGCTGTTCTTATAAACCTCATGAGGGAGATCCAGAGCGGCATGATAGAAGATGGGACGGCAATCGGCAACGGACTGGCGACTGCTATTAACAGGATTAAGGATTCAGAGGCCATCAGCAAAGTCATCATTCTGCTGACCGACGGGGTTAATAACAGGGGTGAAATAGCCCCTTCAACTGCCGCAGATATTGCAAAGACTTATGGAATAAGGGTTTATACTATCGGAGTAGGTACACGTGGTACGGCTCCTTATCCTGTTCAGACGCCCTTCGGAGTCCAGTACCAGAATATGCCGGTTGAAATTGATGAAGCGATACTGAAGGATATAGCATCAAAAACAGGCGGCAATTACTTCAGGGCTACTGATAACGATAAACTTGTTCAGGTCTACACGGAAATTGATAAGCTTGAGAAGTCCAAGATAGATGTCCGGCAATTCACCCGTAAAGAGGAAAAATTCCTCCTGCCGGCTATTATTGCTTTCCTTATGCTTGCATTGGAAGCCATTTCACGCCTTACAGTTATTAAAAACCTCACTTAATACAGGACGATAATGCAGTTATTCAGATTTGCAAATCCCGACTTCCTGTACCTGCTGCTTCTGCTGCCGGTGATGGTTTTATTATGGATATTTAACGAGGTGAGAAAGAAAAGAGCTCTTAAAAGACTGGGTGAATCTGAGCTTGTGAGTAAGCTGGTCCCTGAACTTTCAGGTATACGGCCCGGATTGAAATCCTTTCTTCAGCTTTTTGCCATTTCGGCCGTCATAATAATTCTGGCACGTCCGCAATTCGGATCAAAGCTCGAAGAAGTGAAAAAAGAGGGTGTGGAAGTCATCATCGCCCTTGATGTCAGTAATTCAATGCTTGCACAGGATATACAGCCTGACCGGCTTACAAGGGCTAAGCAGGCTCTGACACGGCTGATTGATAATCTTGATAACGACAAAATCGGATTGATCGTCTTTGCCGGTGATGCCTATACACAAATACCGATAACCACTGATTACATATCCGCAAAGATGTTCCTGTCAGCAATAAATCCGGATATGGTGCCAAAACAGGGTACGGCAATAGGTGCAGCAATAGATCTGGGTACGAAGTCATTCAGCCCTGGAGAGGGAAAAAGCAAGGCTATGATCATCATCACCGACGGAGAGAACCATGAGGATGATCCCGTGGCAAAGGCTTCCGAGGCAGCCAGTGCAGGAATAGTGATCCATACTATAGGCATTGGCTCTCCTGAAGGGGTGCCTGTGCCGGTAATGAGAGGAGGAAAGCGTGATTATCTTAAAGACATTGACGGTAATACCGTAATTACAAAACTAGATGAAGAGATCCTGAAAAAAATTGCCATTAATGCTGAAGGAAACTATGTGAGAGCAAGCAGTTCAAATATCGGACTCGATGAGATATATGGTGAAATAAAGAAGATGAAAACACAGGAAATGGAAAGTACCATGTACACCGAATATAACGATCAATTTCAGATCTTTGCATTGATTGCAGTTTTATTGCTTCTCGTGGATTTTATTATCATGGAAAGAAAAAACAGAAAGCTGGCAAATATAAAACTATTCAAATTCAAAATATAAAATACTGATGTTCAGTAATATAGATAATAAAAATGAGATGAACAGAGTGTGGCTGATCCTGACGGCCGTCTTATTGTTACTACCGTTATCTGCATATTCACAGGGCGAAAAGAAATTCATAAGGCAGGGAAACAGGGAATATGAAAAAAGCAAGTATGACGAATCAGAAGTGTCGTACAGAAGGGCCATTGATAAAAATGATGAATCGTCTGATGCAGTCTTCAATGCAGGTGATGCTCTCTATAAGCAGAAAAAATTTGAAGATGCCGGGAAACAATTCGCTGAGAATCATGATATGAATGATGACGGTAAAAAGAAATCTGCCAGCCTGTATAACCTTGGCAACTCACTCCTGATGTCAGACAAGGTTAAGGAGAGCATTGATGCATATAAGAGATCCCTGAGGCTTAATCCCGACAATTTGGAAGCGAAGTATAACCTGGCCTATGCCCAGGACCTTCTCAGGGAACAGCAGCAACAACAGCAGCAACAGGACCAGCAAAACCAGGATCAGGACAAAAATCAGCAGAGCCGGCAGGATAAAAAAGATAATCAGGACAGCAAAAACAGTGAAAATCAGCAGCAACAGCCGCAGGATCAGCAACAGGAACAACAGCAGCAGCAACAGGGGATTTCAAAGGAAGATGCTGAGAGAGTCCTGAATGCCCTGGCAAATGATGAAAAAAATGTCCAGGAAAAGGTTAAACTTGCAAAAGCATTGAAAGCTAAAACCAGGACAGTTAAAAACTGGTAATATCAATACGAAAGAGTGAAAAAGGTATTATTATATAATCTGTTTTTTCTGACAGCCTTAACACTGTATGCCCAGGATATAACAATTGAGGCCGGGTACCCTTCGGCAGTTCAGGCCGGACAGCAGTTTTCCGTGACATGGACAGTCAATTCAGGCGGCGGTGAGTTCTCCGCACCTTCATTTGAAGGATTCTATAAATTGATGGGTCCTCAGACATCGTACAGCTCTAGCACCCAGATTATAAACGGCAGGATGTCACATCAGACCACCTACAGCTATTTATATTATCTGCAGGCACTTGACGAGGGCATTTATATAATTCAGCCTGCTTCCTACACATTAAAAAATAAAACTTACTATTCTGATTCAGTCCGTATTGAGGTCATAGGAACCGGTGCAAACCGGCAGAATGTCCAGCCTGGAGCAAATACTGGAACAGGTACACGCATTGAATCTGCCGGAAACGATATCTTTGTTGATCTTTCCCTGAGCCGCAGGGAGGTTTATATCGGGGAACATATCGGAGCGACTGTAAAGATTTATACCAAAGTCGATCTTGCCGGAATAAATGAAATAAAATACCCGACATTCACTGGTTTTTTTAAATCGGATATTGAAACGTCGCCTCTTACTCAATTGCGGCAGGAAAATGTTAACGGAACAGTTTATGGAACAGGAGTGATCCAGAATTTCCTGCTGTATCCCCAGGTTACGGGCGAGATTACGATAGATCCTGTCCAGATATCTGTTCTTATCCGGCAAAGATCAGGTCAGAGCGATCCCTTTTTCGGTGATTTCTTCTCGACTTTTCAAACAGTTCAGAGATCTGTTATCAGCCCTGTGGTCAAGATAAATGTTAAACCATTGCCGGGAGTAAAACCTGATGACTTTTCAGGAGTTGCAGGTAAACTGGATCTAAAGGCGACTATCAATAAGGATTCAGTTGACGTGAACGACGCCGTTAATTTTAAGATTACTATTTCCGGGAACGGGAACCTTAAAATCGCAGAAGCGCCGAAAATGACATTATCTCCTGATATTGAGATTTATGATCCAAAGGTTACCGATAATATAAAGAACAGCCTAAGCGGCACTTCGGGGCAAAGGACTTTTGAATATCTTCTTATTCCGCGTCATTATGGAGATTTTTCAATACCCCCGGTAACATATTCATATTTTAACACTTCCTCAGGAAAATACGAGACTCTTACAACCAGGGAATACAGTTTTTATGCCCGCAAGGTAACTGAATCGGCCACAGGAATAACCGTTTACGGTGGAGTGTCAAAGGAAGATGTAAAATATGTGGGGAAAGATATCCGTTTTATTAAATCTGATCCCGGGAAACTCTCTAAATCAGCAGATAACCTTATTTCAAAACGTTCATTCTACAGTATCTATGCTATAGCTTTCTTTCTTTTCCTTATAGTGCTTTTTGTAAGAAGGGAACATATAAGACGTAATGCCGATCTGACAGCAGTACGTAACCGCAAAGCGGGGAGAATAGCAGGAAAAAGACTTAAGGAAGCCTCAGCCTGCCTGAAACGGGGAGAAATTGACAGGTTCCATGAAGAGATACTGAAAGCTATCTGGGGCTATCTGAGCGATAAGCTGAACATACCTGTATCGGACCTGACCAGAAGCAATGCTGTTATTGCCTTGAAAGCAAAGGGGATCAGCGACGAAAATATTACCAGCCTGACTGGAATTCTTGATAGTTGTGAATATGCAAGATATGCTCCGGCCTCATCTGGAACAGAAGCTACAGCAATCTATGATGGTGCAGCCCGGTTTATCAGGTCAGTCGAAAATTCAATTGTTAAGTGATGAAACTGAAAACATTTAAAATATTGCTCCCGCTGTTTCTCATGCTCTTTCCTGTTTACTGCCTTTCACAGGATACAACCGCTGAGAAATTCAAAACAGGATCAGAAAGATTTTCTTCAGGCGATTACGCAAAAGCTCTTGAATTATGGACGGATATATACAAAACAGGTTATCGTTCCGCTGAGCTTGAATTTAACATAGGGAACGTGTATTTTAAACTGAATAATATTCCGGCGGCTATTCTTTTTTTCGAAAGGGCTTATTTACTGAAGCCTGGCGATGAGGATATAAATTATAACCTCCAGATAGCCAGTACTCTTGTTGTTGACCGTTTTGAGGAGATCCCGCAGCTATTCTTCGTCAGGTGGTATAACCTGCTCGCTCTTTCGCTTTCAACCAATGCATGGGCCAAGATCAGTATTACCACTTTTATCCTGTTTCTTTTATTCCTCTCCCTTTATTTTTATACTTCAAAATACAGGCTTAAAGTACTCGGATTCTGGCTTGCATTATTGTTCTTTATCGTATCCCTGTCCTCTCTTGCTTTAACCCTGAGGAACAAAACCATGATCTACGATAGCCAAAAGGCAATAATCTTCAGTCCTGTTGTCAATGGGAAAAGTTCGCCTGACAACAGCGGAACCGATCTTTTTGTACTTCATGAAGGAACAAAAGTGACGGTTGAGGATGAAGTCAGCGAATGGTATGAGATAAGGCTTTCTGACGGCAATAAGGGGTGGATCCCGGCAAGCAGCCTTGAAATAATTTAGTCCCTTTGCAACTTATTTGCTATATTTAAAGTCAAATACCTGAAACAACAAATCTTACCGGAATATGAAGAAGCTATTTTATCTTGTCCTGATTTCGGTTGCAGTTGTCTCCTGCAAAAAGACAGAATTTGAACCAAAGGGACCAACTGATGTCAGAGTCAAAAACATATCTGACCAGACATTCAATGAATTAATAGTCAAAATAGAAGATGAAGTTGATACACTGGGTACAATAACCGCTGGAAATGTCTCTGAATATAACCGTTTTGAGACAGCATACTCATTCGCCGAAATATCGACCCGGATTAATGGAGTTCTGTTCTCCACAGGATCTGTGGATTATACTTATTTGCATTATATGGGGCAAATGAAGATCACATATGTGGTTTTTATTAAGAACTGGGATAGTAAATTACTAGAAATTGACGAAACAAAACTCGAAGAGGCTCTGGTTCTGAAATAAGTTTTCACCAGATTCTGTCCTGATTTTGGTTTCATTCCTGCCGGGAATGAAAAGTCTCCTGACACATAAAATTGAGTTAATGAAGAAAAAAGAAATTAACAGTCAGCGTATTCCAGTATACAGGGATGCCGGATTCGAGCTTTTTGACGCAGAAACAGCATCAGAGGCTTTCAGGAAAGAAACAGATAACGAACGTGTACCGGACATTTATATATATTCCCGCTACCGGAATCCTACTGTGGTTGCTGCTGAAGAGGAGATAATGAAGCTCGAGAAATCAGAATGGGCAATCCTGACAGAGTCAGGAATGTCGGCAATTGATATCGCTCTCTCGGTTTTTCAGGATGGGAAAACGGTCAGACCATGGCTGTTTTTCAATGAAATTTACGGTGGCACGATATCATTTGCTGAATCAGTACTGAAAAAGCGAAGAGGACTCGATATTCGCTACTTTTCTCCTGTTAATGAACGGTATGATCTTTCTGAATTTGAATCAGTTATGGAGACACTTAAACCCGAACTGATTTATATTGAATCAATCTCCAATCCGATGTTGATTGTTCCCGATGCTGTTGGAGTGATAGAAATTGCCCGGAAATATGGGGCAAAGGTCATTGTTGACAATACATTCGCGACTCCTGAACTGTGGAAGCCGCTTGCCAGCGGCGCAGATATCGTCATACACAGCGCTACAAAATATTTATCGGGACATGGTAATATTACTGCCGGGGTTTTATGCGGTAATGACTTTGAATTGATGAAAGCATCTGTCGAATACAGGAAATATGCTGGTCATATGATTTCAGCTGATGATGCTTACAGACTTCATACCCAGATGCAGACCTTCAGTCTCAGATTCAGCAGGCAATGCAGGAATGCATCAAGGATTGCAGAAATATTATGCACCGCAGAACAGCCGGGAAAAGTCTGGTATCCCGGTTTGAAAGAGCATCCGAGTCATAATGAAGCTTTAAGGCTTTTCGGTGACAAGGGCTTCGGAGGAATGGTTACATTTGATTTTACCGGTAAAACCGGTGAGAAAAAGAGAATACTCAGGGATAAATTCATAAAAGCGGTTTCCGGGAGGATGAGAATTATCCCGAGTCTTGGAGATCCTCGTACTATGCTGCTTCCGGTTGAATCAGTATGGGGCGCAAAATATCCCGAACCGGGAATGCTGAGATTATCAGCAGGTTTTGAAGATACAGAAGAGCTGTCTGAGACTATCTCCTCTGCATTGAAAACTATCTCCAGTTAATTGGCTCAATACCTTTTTCGACAAGATATTCGTTGCATTTGCTGAAATGCTTATTGCCAAAGAATCCGCGGGCTGCGGAAAGAGGGGAGGGGTGTACCGATTCAAGCACAAGATGCCTTGATCTGTCAATTGATTCACCCTTTTTCTGGGCATAGGCGCCCCACAGGAAGAAAACAATATTCATCTTTTCGGTATTGATCAGTCTTATAACGGAATCTGTAAATTCCTCCCATCCCTTTCTCTGGTGTGAAGCTGCCTGGTGAGCCCTGACTGTAAGAGTGGCGTTCAAAAGAAGCACTCCCTGCGCGGCCCATCTTTCAAGATTCCCTGTGAGGAGAGGCTTATAGCCAAGATCCGATTCTATCTCTTTGAATATATTGATAAGGCTTGGAGGAAATTCCACTCCTTCCCTTACTGAAAAGCATAATCCGTGTGCCTGACCGGGACCATGATAGGGATCCTGCCCGATTATCACAGCTTTTATTTTGTCGAAAGGGCAAAGATTGAAAGCATTGAAGATCAGAGAGCCGGGAGGGAAAATAGTTCTTGTCCTGTATTCGCCCTTCACAAACTCAGATAATCTGATGAAGTACTCTTTCTCAAATTCCCGGTTGAGCCTTGACTTCCAGCTTGATTCTATTCTTACATCCATCTATCTATCGTTAATCTTTTCCCCCCTTAACGTTGTACGCTGTACGCTGAACTCTGTACATTGAACACAGATTTTTTCTTTACCCCAAAATAATAAATAAAAGGACTGTCTCAAAATCTGACAGCCCTTTTACCTAATCACCCTACCAACCTAAACTACAACTACTTCTGCTGATAAGAAAAGTAAGAACCCAACCACTTTACCTTAAATTCTTTCAGAATTCAAAGAATTAATATGTCAAATATATGAAATCTTTAAATACAATGCTAATTTTTTCCACGAATGAAGGAAATTTATAAATAAACAATAATATATCAGGGACGAAAAGACCCTCAGTGAAGTATTGTGGTTATATTGCTAACTTTATAACAAAAAGATGGCTGTTGAAACAGAACGCAAATTTCTGGTCAGGGGTGAATTCAGGCACCTTGCTATAAAGAAAATCAGGATCACGCAGACTTACCTTTCAATTGATCCTGATAAAACCATCAGGGTAAGGATTGCCGGGAGGAAGGCTTTTATAACAATAAAAAGCAGGCCGGTTGGCAGATCAATTACCCGCAGTGAATGGGAAATTCAAATCCCGGTCGCTTATGCAGGTGAAATAATGAAAATATGCCTTCCCGGGAAAATTGATAAAACAAGGTATCTGATACCGGCGGGAAAACACATGTTTGAGGTTGATGTTTTTCACGATAAGAATGAAGGATTGGTAATTGCCGAAATAGAACTTGCTTCCGAATCGGAACAATTTATCAAACCCGCCTGGTTGGGAGAAGAGGTCACTGGAAGGCCCGAATACTATAATGCAAACCTGATAAAATAGCTGGTGAGCTGACCGGAAAAGAATTTAATACAGAATTTTGGCATAAACCTGTTTAGGATCGTCGGGGCCGTAGAAGTCTTTCAGACTTGCGCGCAGCTCATATCCATTTCGTTTATAGAATCCTTCAGTTGAAGCATAGAGGGGTCGTCCTGAAGTCTCAGCCCAAAGAATTTTGCCTCCGGATTTTTTTACATTCTCTTCAATGATTTTCAGGAGGGATGTTCCAAGTTTCTTATGTCTTGAATCCTGGTGAACAACTATCCAGTACAGGTCCCATGAGTGTACCGAAAATGGATTTTTGCCATAATTCGCAAATGCAACAATACCATCTTCGTCTGTAGCTTTCAGCCAAAGATATCCGCTCTTTTCAGCTCCATCTCTTATCGTCTCTTCAGCAATTTCAAGAGCAGTGTGAATCTCAAACTCATAGAAATAGCCTGTTGACCTGATGATCTCTTCCAGGCGTTTTACGTCTTCCCGCCCTATACCTTCAGTTATTACTGCCATATTTAATAATTTAGATCTGTGATTATTCGCTGAAGGACAACCGTAAAAGGTAATCCTGCTGCAATAGTAGCTGCAACCAGTCCGCTGCCTGGTGACAAACAGGGATTAGCGTTAACTTCAATTACAAAAGGATTATTGTTTTTATCGATGCGCATATCAACCCGTGCATAACCTTTGAGTCCGAATTCGTTCCAGCACCGCAGGGCAACAGACTCAATTCTTTCTCTAAGAACCGGATCAAGCATGTCACCCGGGAACTTCCTTATAGTATTTTCAAATTCAAAGCTGCCTTCTTCCCACTTTGCCTTAAAATCAACTATCCGCGGCTTGTCTTCCGAATAATTATTGAAAGTCATTTCTGCCGGCGGCATTATTTCCGGTCCTTTTTCACTGTAAATAATACTTATGTTGAATTCCCTTCCGTCAATATAGTCTTCAATATACCAGTGTGTATCGCTAAAGTTTTTAAGCCTGGTTTCATATCCGGGTTCAAAGGTAAAAACAGAATCACCTGTTATTCCCAGGGAACCATCTTCCCATATAGGTTTTATAATGTACTTGTTTCCAGGGACAAGCAGATTGTACTGTGAAGGGTAGTATCCCTGTGGATTATTTATACCGGCTTTTCTTAAAATTTTGCTTGTAAGCGTTTTGCTTGTTGTGATGAACATCGCTTCAAGCGGATTTCCTGAATATGGTATTGAGTACATATTCAGAAGAGCCGGGATGAAATAACATAACTCCCCCTTATTGTTTATTGATTCAACCAGGTTAAAGATAAAATCCGGCTTGTTTTCAGCAAGTGATGCCACCTCATTCATGAAATCAAGAGTGGTGCCTTTCCTGTATGTCTCAATACCAAGTTCCCTGAAATTGCTTTCTATATATTCTACCTGGTCAAGAACATCCAGTTCGTCCGGTGTGGCATTTTTACAGGGCTGATTAAACAAGATGCAGCATCTCTTTCCGGTCATAACTTTAATCCGTGTCGTTTTAAAGTTGATTTCATGATCATTCCCATCAATGTCTGATAATCAATATTTATCATTCTTGAAAGAATTGGCAGGTCGGAATGAACCGGATGCAATCCGGCGAGCGGATTGACTTCCATGAAGCACACCCTTCCGTTCCTGTCGGCTTTTACATCCACTCTTCCGGCATCAACACCGCCAAGGGCTTTCCAGACATTTAAAGCGACTGTTTTGCACTCCGCACTGAACTCGCTGGCCATTGGGACATATTTGCAGAACTCCTGATAGTTTTCCTTGAATTCAACTGAATAGGGGTAGTTGTTTCTACATTCAATTTCCATTCCCCCGATTGCTACAGCATCATCACCGGATCCTATTACTCCGACTGTAAACTCCCTTCCCGGCAGGTACTCCTCCACCAGAGCAGGCTGATTGAATCTGACCAGAATATATTCAGCCATCTCCTTCAATTCAGCCGGCGACTTAAGCAGGTTTCTTTCGGTAATGCCTTTTCCAGTACCTTCCGAAACGGGTTTTATGAACAGGGGATACTCAAGATTGCATTTAACTATATCTGCTTTTGTCGATATCAGCACACCCGGGCTTACCGGTACACCTGCTGCCGATACAATTAACCGGGTGAGATATTTGTTAAGTGAAATTCCCAGTATGACAGGCCCGCTGAAAACGTATGGAATTTTATACTGATCAAGTATTGCCGGAACGACTGATTCTCTTCCGTCGCCATAAAGCCCTTCGGCAATATTAAAAACCAGATCCCATTTTTTCCCTGCTGCCAGGGCGTCAATTAGCTGGAAGCAATTGCCGACGGCTTCTGTTTCAAAGCCCATTTTCTTCAAAGCTGCATCAATGGCATCAACAGTCTCCTGCTTGTCAAATTCTGCAGTATCCTCC
>CAYNGW010000042.1:0-12704 GCA_964396955.1 uncultured Rikenellaceae bacterium
CAGTGCGGGGCCTGAACTCTGCATCAATACGCAGTTTTTTATCAGGAAGTGTAGTTTGTTGTTTTATTGAGTATTCAGCTCTGAGCGAATCAGCTTTGGTCTGTGAGATGGTGTTTTGTTCGACCAGGACATTCAGAATATCATTTGCATTCTGAGAATATAATTCTCCGGCAAATATCAGGGTAACTACAAATAAAAAATTAAATCTCATAATATCTACCGATTTTGTGAACAAAAGTACACCCTGCAATTATTTATGTTATTCGTACAATGACCAAATTTGATTAAGTATTAATACCTAACTTTAGCTCGGATTTAAATTATTTAACATGATTCTTTCAAAAAAGACCCGGTATGCTATGGTTGCACTTGCCAGGCTTGCAAGAGATTATGGAAAAGGGCCTATGCAGATCAGGAAGATCTCTGAACAGGAAAATATTCCACGCAGCTTTCTTGAAAATATTCTTCTTGAATTACGAAAAATGGGTGTTCTTGGCAGTCAGCTTGGGAAATCAGGAGGATATTATTTATTAAGGAAGCCCGGGGAAGTCAATCTGGCAGAAATTATCGATCATTTTGAGGGTACCATATCACTCTTATATTGTGTCTCTGAAAAAGCTTATCGCCCATGTGAGTTTTGTAAGGATGAGACCACGTGTCAGATCAGAAAAGTATTTAAAGAGATACTCTCTAATACAAATAGTGTTCTTCAGAAAGCAACCCTGAAAACTCTTATTCAGCGCTAGTTAATTAAACTACATTTATTCATATAACCCTAATTAACATGCCATCTCACCGGCATTCTTCTTGGCTGAAAGGAGGTTATAGGCTCCTTTTATTACAACTTTTACAGAATTAAGGTCAAATCCTTCGGGAAGCGTTATCTGGGTATAGCCAGATGAAGAGATCCCCTTTTTTACCTCAATAATGCGATATTCTGTGAATGGCTTTCCCTCTTCTTCCTTTTCCTTGTCAAAGACAAATATATAATCCTTGTCATCAAAGCTCACAACTGCCTCTGAAGGAAGCGCAGTCACTTTTAAATCTGACTCTTCTATAAGAGCATTCACATACATCCCCGGCAAAATATTTTCGCAGGAGCTTATTACTGTTGCGTAAACCCTGAACGTCTTATCGTTGCTCACCGATTTCCCGGTTTGTGATATCACAGCTTCATGCTCTTCAGTTTCATTGTTAATGTAGAACTTTATTTTCTGGCCGGAGGCGACCTTATTTGCATCCTTTTCGAACAACGTCAGATCCAGGAAAAGCTTGTCGCTGTTTACAATTTCAAAGAGAACATCGGTTGGTGAAACATATTTACCGATATTGATATTAACAGCCTTCAGATAACCCTTAATAGGAGAAACAAGGTTGACCGTATTGCTGATGTTATCTTCGTTAAGCTGATCAGGATCAATTCCTATAAGAACAAGCTTTTGCTCCAGGGATTTTACCAGAACTTTAAGGTTTTTATACTCAACCGTTACCTGTTGTAAATTCTGCTCTGAATATACTTCATCTTTATACAGATCTGTATGACGTTTAAATTCAGCTTCTGCAAATACCAGCCTGTTTTTTGCCTCAAGATAACTCTGCTGTATATCAATAAAATCCTGATTTACAATAACAGCAAGCGTCTGGCCCTTATTGACAGCGTTCCCGGGAAGAAGGAAAGTGCTCTTAATAAAACCGCCTGAAGGCATACATACGGTCGCCTGGTTCTGTGGTGCAACAGAAACAATTCCATTGACTTTAAGAGTGTTACTGACTGACCGGATCTCAACTGAACCGGTTTGGATACCGGCAAGTTTGATCTGATCTTCCCGTAATTCGACAATATCTTCGGGAAGAACTTCAATCTCCGGGGCTTCTGCAACAGGTCCACTAAACATGGTACAGGAACTCAGGGAGATTATGACTCCCAAAAAAACCAATAATGCTTTATACTTTAATATTTTCATGATAAATGGAATTTAAAATATTTTACCTGTGATATATTCAATAGAAATTATAATTTGGTTTAAGCTGTTTAGTGCATCAAGATAGTTCTGCCTGATAGCCAATGCCCTGTTCAGAGTAAGCACATAATCAAGGTAGTCAAGCGCACCGGCTTTATAACTTCGTGTTGCCTGATCAATTATCATGTCGGCTTCAGGGACTGCTTGTTTTTCATAATAATCAACACTTGAAGAATATTTACTATACTCATCAAGCAATGACTGGTAATCACCGGCAAGGGATTTTGTATAGTTTTCAGCATTTGTCCGGGCAATATTCTCAGATATTTTTGCCGCCTTCACCTTCGACGAATATGGAATGAACCACAACGGAACAGAAATGCCAGCCTGAACGCCGGTAAAACGATCCACCTTCCCGAAATTCTGTGATACCCCGTTTACATCCTGAGTTCCAATTATTGTCTGGCTGAAATAACCTACATTCAGATCAGGCAGCATCTGGCTTTGTTCAAGCTTTTTCTCAATCTGAGATACTTCAACTTGCTGATTTATGTAATCCAGATATGGATTCTGAATAACCGGGATACTGTCAGAATTCAGATTAAGATCAATCCTGTTAATTTCTTTGTCTGATGGCAGTAAAGCCGATTTACTATTTAATAAAACCATTAGTTTCCGGCTGAAAATTTCAATATCAGAGCTTAGCTGGTACAGCTGATTTTTTATTTCAAGACTTTGAGAACGGGCAGTGATCATCTCCAGCCGGTTCGTTTCTCCGGCTTTTGCCCTTAATTCTGCCGCTCGTAGAAATCCTGAGTAAAGGCTATCCTGGTATATCAGTAATTTTTGTTTTGAAGACAAGAATACATATTGCCAGTAAACCTGTTTTACCAGTGTGGCAATTTCAAGCTGAGAGGCCGTGTATTGAAATTCACTGCTTTTAACATTTGCATTTGCCAGTTTTGAACGGTTAATATAAACTGAAGGGAATGCAAATGACTGAGAAATTGCAAAACTATTATCGTTGGAATATGAATTGAACTGGCCATACTGACCGTCAATAACTGTCTTGGGAAGATCAAGGGAAGCTCCTTTAAGAGTCTTCTGCATATCTATTGATAGAGCTGCCGATTTAACAGACAGATTACTGTCGAGGGCTATCCGGATTGCATCATGCAGATCAATGACCCTTGTTTGCTGTCCGTTTATTATGTTAAATGCTGATGTTGTCGCTGCAAACAATAAAACAGCTATGATTTTTTTGGCTGATCTGCCCTTTAATCTGAATCTGAAACTTGTAGAGGAGAAAAAAATGTAAAATACCGGAAGAATAATCAGTGTCAGAAGAGTGGCAGAAATTAGTCCTCCTATTACAACAGTAGCTAATGGTTTCTGCACTTCTGCACCTGCGGATGTTGACAATGCCATGGGCAGAAATCCGAGTGATGTTACAGCCGCTGTCATAATTACAGGACGCAACCTTGTTTTAAGGCCTTTAAGCACACGCTCTGTTATATCTGCAATTCCCTTCTTTTCGAGCCGGTTAAACTCGGCAATGAGCACAATACCATTTAGAACAGCAACTCCGAATAATGCAATAAAACCGACACCTGCTGATATTGAGAAGTTCATTCCCCGTATCCAGAGGGCAAAAATACCACCTATGGCCGACATCGGCACTGCGGTAAAGATCAGGAGAGATTGTTTCGCAGAATGAAATGTAAAATATAATAAGACGAAAATCAGCAGGAGTGCTACCGGCACTGCTATTGAGAGTCTTTTCTGGGCAGCTTCAAGGTTCCTGAACTGACCGCCGTAAGAAATGTAATATCCTGTTGGTAACTGAATTTTCCGGTCAAGCTGCCCTGTTACGTCATTTATGACGCTTTTTATATCACGGCCCCGGACATTGAAGCCTATTGTTATCCTTCGTTTTGTATTCTCCCTTGAAACCTGCGCAGGACCGGACTTAATTGAAATATCAGCTAATTGTTCAAAAGGAACCTGATGTCCGTCAGCAAGTGCGACAGTAAGATTCTTAACATCATCAAGATTCTGCCTGTAGTCTTTATCAAGACGGACCACCAGTCCAAATCTCTTTTCTTCATCAAATACTACACCTGCCTGACTGCCGGCAAAAGCTGCACGCAGTACCTGGTTTACATCTTCTATGGAAATGCCATATTGTGCCAGGCGATCCCGGTCGTATTCAACCTGTATCTGAGCAAGTCCTGTAACTTTCTCAACATTAATATCCTGGACTCCGGCGATTGTCTGAATGATTTTTTCAACATCAGCAGCTTTTCCTGACAGGATATTCAGGTCGTCCCCGAATATTTTAATTGCTATATCCTGTTTTGAACCTGTCATAAGTTCGTTGAAGCGCATTTGTATAGGCTGCTGAAATTCAAATTTCACCCCGGCCAGCGGGATAAGCGCCTCCTCCATCTTGCTGACAAGCTCCTCCCTGGTCTCAGCTGATACCCATTCGCTTTTATCCTTGAGAGTAATAATATAATCACCTGTTTCCATGGGAGTCGGATCTGTAGGAATTTCTCCCGCTCCTATTTTACAAACTGCATGTTTTATCTCCGGGAAATTTTCCAGTAAAATCTTGTTTGCTTTAATAACATTATCCACTGTGTTGGTCAATGATCCTCCCTGAAGAGTTATAACACTTGAAGCAAGGTCGCCTTCTTCAAGCTGAGGAATAAATTCACCTCCAAGACGGTTGAATAAGATAAGGCTGAACAGGAAAAGGGCGATAGCCGAAACCGAAACAAGAAGTTTTCTTTTTAGTGCAAAAGCTATCAGTGGATTAAATACCTTACGGATCCAATCCAATAACCGGTCAGAAAAATTTGACTTATGATTTGTTTCCCTCCTGAGGAATAGTGCAGAGGCCATGGGAACATATGTAAGTGACAGTATTGCGGCCCCGATCAGCGCGAAAGTAACTACCTGTGCCATTGGCCTGAACATCTTCCCTTCAATACCTACAAGCGCCATTATTGGCAGATATACTATCAATATTATTATCTGTCCGAAAGTTGCTGAATTCATCATTCGTTTTGCCGAAACAAGAACATTCTCATCCATTTGTTCCTGGTTCAGTTTCAAAACACCCGGATAGTGATGTCCGCTCACAGAAATCCTGTGAACCACACTTTCTACAATGATTACTGCACCGTCGACTATTAATCCAAAGTCAATGGCACCAAGGCTCATCAGGTTACCGGACACTCCGAAAAGATTCATTACCGAAACAGCAAAAAGCATGGAAAGCGGTATGACTGATGCTACAATAAGCCCGGCCCTCATATTTCCCAGCAATACAACCAAAATGAAAACTACAATTAATGCGCCTTCAATCAGGTTTCTTGAGACAGTCCCGATAGCACGTCCTACAAGATCAGAGCGATTAAGATATGTCTCAATTTTAACTTCTTCCGGCAATGATTTTTGAATTGATTCTATCCTTTTTTCCACATTATCAATTACCTGATGGGCATTTGACCCTTTCAGCATCATTACAACACCTCCTACTGCTTCTGTAGTATCAACAACAAAAGCACCATACCTTGTTGCACTTCCAAATTGTACTGTTGCAATATCCCTTACCAGGACAGGGATTCCTGAATCAGTGGTTTTAACAACAATTTTTTCAATGTCTTCAAGGGATTTTACCAGCCCGATACCTCTTATAAAATATGCAGTGGGATTCTTATCAATATAAGCGCTGCCGGTATTTTCATTGTTTCTTTCCAGAGCAGTAAAAATATCCGTTAATGTTAAATTCATGCCTCTCAGCCTTTCAGGATTCACAGCTATTTCGTATTGCTTTACAAATCCGCCATAACTGTTTATGTCTGCAACCCCCGCAGTTCCCAGCATTTCACGACGCACAATCCAATCCTGAATTGTTCTGAGTTCCATTGGATTATACTCTTCTTCATGTCCTTGCTCCACTGCCAGCCGGTATTGAAATATTTCACCCAGTCCTGTTGAGATAGGAGCCAGTGATATTTGTGCCAGACCAGACGGAATGGACTCTTCAGCCTCCTTTAGTCGTTCACTAAGCTGCTGTCTTGCCCAATATACGTTCACACCATCTTCAAACACTACTGTGACAACAGATAATCCAAGCCTTGAGATAGAGCGGAGTTCAATAATATCCGGGATATTTGCCACGGCAACTTCTATTGGTGCTGTAATAAAGCTTTCTACCTCCTGTACTGCTAATGATGGCGCCAGAGATATAACCTGTACCTGGTTATTCGTTATATCGGGGATTGCATCAATTGGAAGTTTTGACAATGAGTAGATTCCCCATCCGATCAAAGCCAGAGTGAATAATCCGATAATGAACTTATTCCTGATTGAGAAGGAGATTATCCGGTCTATCATTTTAGTATAATTTTTTTATAAACATAGAAACGAAACACATATGCATAATGATGATTGCAGGGATTTCTAAAATCCCTTGAATGAAAATGCAGTATGAATGATATTAAACCAGGGAGGGAGGTGCTCTTAACTGAAATAATTCAAGAGCATAAGAATCGATAAACGGCTTTTGTAAGTCAATAATTCTTACACAGCAAATATGTAAATCAAAAGCAATTTCTTCAGAAGAACTGATGAATGCATTCAGGTTATATTGAATATCAGGAAGAATTTGATAGATCCTGAACTTTTCTGAGACCAGATCATTAAATGCATGACAATGCACAGGCAAACCTGAGTGATGATTGGATTCTCTCTCTGATGCGGGACAATTCTCATCCTCAATTACAGATGCATCAGCAATATGGTGGTCATGAGGAATGATAAGATGTGCACTCAGGATCAAACCTGCGAGCCATAACCAAAAGATACCTATCATATTAATAGTCTTGCCCATCACATTAAAACACAAATATAGTAATTAAGTTTTGAAATTAAATTTAATGATCTGATTTACAAGCTGAATCAAAATTGTTTATAATGCTCATTTTGCTGTGACAAGGCAGGTTTCCTGCCTTGAAATTCCAGCAAGATCCCTTATAACCACCGACGCACAGGCTATCGCGAATGCGGCGGGCATATAGGATATTGTACCCACGATTGAAGCTTTGTTCTGTTCAGCTGAAACAGAGATTATTTTTGATTTGTCAATAGTCTCCGGGGACCAGACGGCTGTGAATCCTTCCTTCACTCCCAGACGATGAAGCTTTTTACGAAGGATACGCGCGAGTGTACAGTCAGTGGTCTCTGAGATGTCGCTAATATTGATTTTTAACGGATCATATTTCCCACCGGAACCCATTGAACTCACTACAGGAATTTTCTTTTGCAGGGAATGAAAGATCAGAAATACCTTGGGAGAAAGAGTGTCAATAGCGTCAACAACATAATCAAACCCTGCATCCAGTATCTCAATCATCCTGTCATCCTTAATGTATTCCTGAACAGCTGTCAGCTTAAGGTCTGGATTTATATCCAGAAGCCTTGTCTGCATTATTCCTGCTTTTGGCTTTCCTCCCGTGCTCTTAAGTGCAAGAATCTGCCTGTTCCGGTTGGATTCATGTACACTATCACCATCAATGATTGTCATTGAACCAATTCCAGCCCTGCAAATCATCTCTGCAGCAAAAGCGCCCACCCCGCCTAAACCAACAACAAGTACACTTGCTGATTTCAGCTTTTTCAGCCCTTCATCTCCAAGAAGTAGTTTTGTCCGGGATAACCAGTTATCCATAACTAAGAATTAATATTAAAGAATTTAATAAAATTGTTAAAAATCATATTTTTTAGGTCATCAACTGTAACTTCAAAATCTTTTGATACCTTATTATATATATCCTTTATATCAACTTCTGCGCCATCGGTTTCAAGAAATATCTTCTCTTTTGGCAGGTTTCTTAGCAGTTCCGATGATTCCGGTTTTAAAATAAAATCGAACCAGAACGAGAGATACATACCCTTGGAAATAAGCTGATCCGCAAGATCTTTTTTCCCCCTGAATCCATGCACCAGCCAGGGCATCCGGGGATGCAGTCTTTTATGTTCCCGGAGCAATTCATCCCATGCTCTTACACAGTGGATAACAACAGGCTTTCCATGTTCTTCCGCAATGATTACCTGTTCTTCAAATGTCTTGCGCTGAAGCTCCGGTGATGGTCCTTTTATTTTGTCAAATCCGGCTTCTCCCACGGCAATGACAGAAGGATTTGCCGCTAATTTAATAACAGAAGCAATCAGTTCGTCATGATTTGATTCATTGAGATACCATGGATGAATACCGTAAGTATATGTTATACCGCGGACATCTGCAGGCTTTCTCCCTTCATGAGCCATTAGCACTTCAATTGAAAAAACGCCGGGAACCGGCCTGGCATCATGCGTATGAATATCAATATAATCGTCTCTTGCGGGGAGATTCATCGTACCTGATTTCCAATAACAGAAATTCCCTTATTGATACGGTTCAGCGTTTCCTCCTTCCCAAGCCAGGAAATAATATCAAACAGGTGCGGGCCGTGCGATGCTCCGACAATGACCAGCCTGAAAGCATTCATGACAGTGCCGGTATTATATCCCCTTTTCTCTATCCAGCCCTTGATAACCTGCTCGGTGATTTGGGGAGTGAATGTATCTATTCCCTCCAGGACTGCTTTAAGCTCAAGCAGTTGTGCCGGGGTTTCAGGCTTCCACCGCTTCTTTATAATCTCCTTGTCATAGTCATCCGGGCTTTTGAAAAAGAAATCTGCTTCACTCCAGATATCTTTGACAAAGCTTACCCGTTCCTTGACAAGACCTACAATGGTTTCAAGATCACCAATATCGTGATGATAACCCTGGGCCCTGAGATAATCCCTGAATTCAAGGGCCAGCTGATTATTGCTCCTTTGCTGAAGATAATGGTGGTTGAACCATCTGGCTTTTTCCGGATCAAACTGTGAACCCGATTTATGGACTCTCTCAATAGAAAAAGAATTAATGAGCTCATCCATGCTGAAGATCTCCTGTTCTGTTCCGGGATTCCATCCCAGCAGGGCCAGCATATTTACGAAAGCCTCAGGATAATATCCTTCTTCCCGGTAGCCTTTTGCTGTTTCACCATATGGCCAGTAAAGGGGGAATACGGGAAATCCCATTTTATCGCCATCACGTTTGCTTAATTTTCCCTTCCCGTTCGGTTTGAGCAGAAGCGGAAGGTGGGCAAACAGAGGTGTTTCCCATCCGAAAGAGCGGTAAAGCATAAAATGAAGTGGCAGCGAAGGAAGCCATTCTTCACCACGGATTACATGGCTTATTTTCATCAGGTGATCATCAACAATAGCGGCAAGGTGATAAGTTGGCATTCCGTCTGATTTAAAAAGAACTTTATCATCGAGTGTACCGGTATTTACCACTATATGCCCGCGGATCAGATCATCAAAATGAATATCCTCGTTCAGCGGCATTTTATAACGGATAACAAAAGGCTCTCCGCTGTCAAGAAACTCCTTCCATCTGGCTTCAGACAGAGATATTGAATTGTGCAGTTTGCCCCTGACTGATGCATTGTAAATAAATGTTTTCCCTTCTTTTTCTGCGCTGAGTCTCAGTTCTTCAAGCTTATCCGGTGTATCAAAGGCATAGTATGCATCTCCTTTACTGACAAGAATGTCAGCATATTGCCTGTACAGGTGTTTTCTTTCGCTTTCACGGTAAGGACCGTAATTTCCACCCTCATTGATCCCTTCATCAACCTCTATTCCGCACCATTTTAGTGATTCCATAATATACTCCTCCGCACCTTCTACAAACCTGGTCAGGTCAGTGTCTTCGATTCTTAAAATGAATACGCCGTTATTGGCTCTGGCAAAAAGATAATTATACAGAGCTGTTCTTACTCCTCCGATGTGCAGAGGACCTGTAGGGCTGGGAGCAAAACGTACCCGAACTTGTTGCATAGACTTAATATCTGGTTAAGATTATACAAAGATAAGTAAACCGTGTTATATATTTATAGTAAGGCATTAGTCAGGTTTTGGTACGGCATAATTGTATTAACTTTGTTTCAAAATTCAGCCATATGAAGAAGATGAAAGCCCTGGTAAAAGCACGGCCGGAAAGAGGCTTATGGATGGAAGAAGTTCCTGTCCCCGAACCCGGATTGAATGATGTGATCATAAAAGTAAAGAAATCAGCCATTTGCGGTACAGATCTTCATATTTACAAATGGGATGCATGGTCACAGAAAACCATAAAGACGCCTTTGGTGATCGGTCATGAATACATGGGTTATATTGAAAAAATCGGAGCCGGTGTAACCAATCTGAAAGCCGGTGACCGCGTTACCGGTGAAGGGCATCTGGCCTGCGGTCATTGCCGGAATTGCCGGCGCGGGAAGGAGCATGTTTGCGAAAATTCCGTTGGCATAGGCGTTCATGTTGATGGATCTTTTGCAGAATATGTCAGAATACCTGCATTAAATATTGTACCTCTTGACCACAGGATTCCTGATGACTGGGCGGCAATAATGGACCCGTTTGGTAATGCAACCCATACAGCGCTTTCTTTCCCTCTGCTGGGAGAAGATGTACTGATCACAGGAGCTGGTCTGATTGGGAATATGGCAGTTGCCATAGCGAAATATGCCGGGGCAAGATTCATTGTTGTAAGCGATCTCAGCGATTACCGGCTCGAAATAGCAAAGAAGATGGGAGCTACAATTACTTTGAATCCTTCAAGGGGAGGAAAGATCTCTGATGCAGTTAAGAAGCTGGGGATGAGAGGATTTGATGTCGGACTTGAAATGTCAGGGTCACCAAAGGCATTTATTGAAATGATAAGCAACATGTATAACGGATCATGCATTTCACTGCTTGGATTACTCCCGTCAAACTTTAATGTCCCATGGGGCGATATTATTTTCAAAGCAATTACTCTGAAAGGTATATATGGAAGAGAAATGTGGGAAACATGGTACAAGATGGAACAGATGATAATCGGAGGCATTAATCTTGATCCGGTCATCACACATCGTTTTCACATTGACGACTTCCAGAAAGGGTTCGACATCATGGAAGAAGGGAACTGCGGAAAAGTAATTTTAAATTGGGATTGAAATCACAACCAGATATGTATAAGGATTATCAGAAACACCTGAATAGTATACTGAAAGAAATTAAGGAAGCCGGCCTTTATAAAAACGAAAGGATCATCGTTTCATCACAGGGAGCTGAAATAGAGCTTGATTCAGGACAGAAGGTATTGAATTTCTGTGCGAATAATTATCTCGGATTGTCAAACAGCCCGGAGCTTATTGAAGCAGCAAAATCTGCTCTTGATGATCACGGCTATGGTATGTCATCAGTGCGCTTCATCTGCGGTACAACCGACCTTCACCAGACGCTGGAAAGAAAAATAGCAAAGTTCTTTAATACGGAGGATACAATACTTTATGCTGCCTGTTTCGATGCTAATGGCGGAGTGTTCGAGCCTCTTTTTGCTGAAGAAGATGCTATAATCTCAGATGCCCTGAATCATGCTTCAATAATTGACGGCGTACGTCTCTGCAAAGCTCAGAGATACAGGTATGAGAATGCAAATATGGAGGACCTTGAAAAACAGCTGAAGCTTGCACAGGCAAAGCGGTTCAGGCTCATTGTCACCGATGGGGTCTTTTCAATGGACGGAAACGTTGCACCTGTGAAAAGAATTACCGAGCTGGCAGAACTATATAATGCCATGGTAATGGTAGATGAATCGCATTCTGCAGGAGTCGTCGGCGAGACCGGCAGAGGAGTGACCGAACTGTATAATATCATGGGACAGGTTGATATTATTACAGGGACTCTGGGAAAAGCGTTTGGCGGTGCCATCGGAGGATTTACAACAGGAAGAAAGGAGATTATTGAACTGCTGAGGCAGAGATCAAGGCCCTATCTGTTTTCAAACTCGATACCTCCCCTTGTTGCAGCTGCAGGTATCAAAATGTTCGAAATGATGACCGAAACAAATACTCTCCAGGACAAACTTCACAGGAATGCAGAATATTTCATAAGCATGATGACCAACCTGGGATTTGATATAAAACCCACAAAATCTGCAATTTGCGCTGTGATGCTTTATGATGCAAAACTTTCGCAGGAATTTGCTGCCAGGCTCCTGGGTGAGGGAATTTATGTTATCGGATTCTATTATCCTGTCGTCCCGAAAGGGCAGGCAAGAATACGCGTTCAACTGTCTGCAGCTCATGAGAAAGAGCATCTCGACAAGGCAATAAAAGCATTTGAAAAGATCGGGAAAGAATTGGGTGTCTTGAAGAAATAAAAGATGAAAACCCCTTATCTGCGCAGGGGGTTGATCAGGGCAAAAAGTTAAAATTCATCATCCGCATTTTGAAGAGCCGCAGTCCTTGCATATCAGGCAGCCCTCCTGGTATACCAGGTTATGTGAATGGCATTCGCCGCACATGCCTTTTGCCTTGGTTCCGTTGGGAATATACTTTTTCAGTGCGCGTTCCACACCGTTTTTCCAGTTATTGATTGATTCGCTGTCAAGTTTAAGCGATTGTATTAGATTCACCACATCGGCAATAGGCATCTCATGCCGCAACACCCCCGATATCAGTTTTGCATAGTTCCAGAATTCAGGCTTGAACATATGTGACAGGCCACCGATTGTTTTCTTATAACCGTATTTATCGGTATACTGAAAATCATACCGGGTTTTCCCGTCATCACTTTTGATCTTGATAATCTGCCCCTT
>CAYNGW010000043.1:0-12545 GCA_964396955.1 uncultured Rikenellaceae bacterium
CCGTCATAATTCAGATCGAGTGCTTTCTGGGATATCTCATGAATGAACTCCCTGCTTCCGGCTATATGGCTCGGATCGCAGATCAGGGGAAGGTCGGGGATCCTTCTCCTCAGCTCAATAGGCAGCTGCCAGTTTGGCTGATTCCTGTAGGATGTCTTCTCATATGCTGAGAAACCGCGGTGTATTGCACCCAGTCTTTTAATTCCAGCCTTTGCGATGCGCTCTATTGCACCGATCCACAATTCAAGATCAGGATTTATCGGGTTCTTGACCAGGACCATAACATCAACTCCGTTAAGGGCATTTGATATTTCCTGGACTGTGAAAGGATTAACAGATGTGCGTGCGCCTATCCAGAGCAGGTCAATGCCGTATTTCAGCGCCTCATAAACATGCCGTTCGCTTGCTACTTCCGTAGCGACAAGCAGACCGGTCTCCTGTTTCACGTTCTTCAGCCATTTCAATCCTTCAATCCCGATGCCTTCAAAAGAATTGGGACGCGTTCTCGGCTTCCAGATACCCGAGCGGAACACACTTACCTTATTGAGCTGAACCAGCTGCTTTGCAGTTTCCATCACCTGCTCCTCGGTTTCCGCACTGCATGGACCTGAGATAAGAAAAGGTCTTCCGTTATAACCCCTCCAGTCCTTTAAGGGTGATGTATCAAGTTTTACAACCATCTGTAAATGAATTAATTTAATATTTTCTGTATTTTATTTGCCTCTTCCATTATTGATTTTAATCCCTCCATATCTTTTTCAGAGATCATTTTTCTGAAGAGTTTCATTTTTTCAATGTAAGTATCTATCACTTCAATAATGTATTCGGCATTTTCCGTAAATATGGGAGCCCATGTTTCACCGTTGCTTTTAGCAAGGCGGACGGTACTTTCAAAACCACCGCCGGCAAGCGTCAGGATATTCTCCTCTTCCTGTTCCTTCTCAAGAACGCTCAGGGCAAGCGAGAACGATGTTATGTGCGATATATGTGAGACATAAGCAACATGCACGTCGTGTACTGCGGAATTCATATATACTATATGCATGTTAAGGATCTTCAGCATCCTTTCGATCAGGTCACGGGCATCAGTATCGCTGAGTTCAGGATCGCATATGATTGCTGTCTTGTAGTCGAAGAGTCTGCCTATAGCGGCAAGCGGACCTGAGTATTCTGTACCGGCCATAGGATGTGCTGCCACGTATCTTCCGCGTGAAGGATGGTCTCTGGATATCTCAGCGATAGCGGCTTTTGTTGATCCCATATCGGTAACCACTTTTGATGTTCCTGAAATCCTGTCAAGTATACCGGGCAACATGGCGCAATTTGAACTGACGGGAGTGCAAAGAAGAATAAGATCGCTCCTGTCAACGGCATTTTCCAGTGTATCTGTCTCATCAACGATGCCGCAAAGCAGTGCAATATTCCGGTGCTGAATACTGGTATCCACACCGATTATCCTGTCGGCAAATTTCCGTTTTCTGAGGTCAAGCATCAGTGAGCCGCCTATAAGCCCGATACCAACTACTGCGATTGTCATTTCTGGTTAATTTATTAGGTTTTGTTTACCATTTATATTCAACGTTACATAGTTCAAGATCCGGATTTTTGATTCTGTCAGGATTTTTTCATCGGCGCAGAGTGAAATACGTATATATCTGTCGCCTTTGCTGCCGAAAATAAAACCGGGAGTAATAAACACATGGGCTTTATTCAGTATCTCTTCTACAAATGATTCACAGTCAGGTATATATTCGGGTATTCGTCCCCAGACAAACAATCCGGTCTGGGACTTGTCAAACCGGCATCGGAGGATATCCATGATCTCCTCAACTATTTTCCGGCGCCGTTCATACACACAATTAACCCTTTCGTACCATGAAGGAGGATTGGAAAGAGCTTCGATGGCAGCTGTCTGCAAAGCCCTGAACATCCCTGAGTCCATATTGCTTCTTACCTTCAGGATGCTGTTAATATATTCACGATGGCCCGCGACCATGCCGATTCTCCAACCGGCCATATTATGTGATTTGCTCAGTGAATTGAGCTCAAGGGCTATCTCCCTGGCACCGTTCACCGCCAGGAGACTATGATACTCTTTATTAAGAATAAAGCTGTAGGGATTATCATTGCAGAGCAATATATTATGTTTAAGAGCAAAGGCAACAAGGCTCTCAAAAAGTCTGGCTGATCCTCTGGTTCCTGTCGGCATGTGGGGATAATTGATCCACATAAGCTTGACTTTCCGCAGATTGCCCTTCTCAAGTTTTTGAAGATCAGGGATCCATCCGTTCTTCTCATCCAGGTCATAGTACTTTACTTTTCCGCCGACAAGGTTTGTCACGGATGAATATGTCGGATACCCCGGATTTGGCACAAGGACTTCATCGCCCTGATTTACAAAAGCCATGCTGATATGCATTATTCCTTCCTTGGATCCCATCAGAGGAAGGATCTCAGTTTCAGGATCAAGTTCGACATTGAAATACTCTTTATACCATTTGGCAAATGCCTTTCTCAAGGCAGGAATGCCCATATAGCTCTGGTAACCATGTGATGATGGTTTGGAGGCTTCCTCGTTCAGGCTGTTTATCGTGTTTTCCGAAGGAGGCTGATCAGGACTGCCGATACCGAGATTAATGATGTCTATACCAGCCTTGCGCATCTGATCAATCTGCCTGAGTTTCTGTGAGAAGTAATACTCCTGTACGCTTTCAGTCCGCTTTGCAGGTTTAACTTTCATATAATTTATCTCCCTTATTATAGATCCCCAGCACTTCCAGATTTGTCGTGTAATTCTCCAGAACATTTTTTATAAGACCGATATCATGATCTGGATTCAGTTCGAGATCAAGGTAAAACATATATTCCCATTCGCCGTTAAGCCTTGGGACCGACTGTATCTTGGATAAATTAATGTCCAGTTCAGCCAGCCTGACAAGCACTGTTGCAAGTGAACCCGGCTTGTGACCTGTTGAAAAACAGATAGATACCTTATTACCGTCTTTATTTGCATCTTTCTTATTTCCCAGGACAAGGAATCTGGTGTAGTTCTTTTTATAAGTCTCTATTCCGGATGCAAGGATCTTGAGCCCATAGATCTCAGCGGCTTTTGCCGGTGCGATAGCCGCCACATTTTTAAGATTGTTTTCGCTTATATATTTTGCACTTCCGGCTGTGTCATCGCTTTCAATCAGCGTGACTCCATGCAGGCGATTCAGGTATGTCATGCATTGTGAAAGGGCAATCGGATGGGATCTTATTTCCCGGATAGACATGATTGTCTCTCCCGGGAGAGACATAAGATTCTGTCTTATCCTCAGGTTAATCTCCCCGAGGATCTTCATTCCTGACTCCCTGATGAGGGTGTAGTTATACAGGATGCTTCCCGAGCGGGCGTTCTCAATGGCCATCATAGCAAAATCCGCATTCTTATCCTTCACGGCAAGAAGCGTGAGATCGAATGTGGTACAGGGTACTATATCAAAGGTATCACCGTTGAAATATAGTCTTGCAGCAACTTCATGGAAACATCCCTGTTCACCCTGGATCGCAATTTTCATTTTTGGACTTCTTAAAAATAAAAAGTCCCCTTTTCCGGGGACCTTGTATCATATAAACTTTTTAACTGCACACAAAAATCCCCTTATCTCTTTTTATAAAAAAAGAAATAAAAAGAATAAGCGTAATAATTGTGTACAATATTCATCTTGCTGTCATATTGGCTTACAAAAGTAATGCAATAATTAAGAAATCAAAAAAAATAACCAAAAATTCTGTTTATTATTTATTATTATGACGATTATTCAAAACATCTTCTATTTCTGACAACGATATTCCTTTGACTTTAAGCAGAATCAACAGATGGTAAAAAAGGTCGGCAGCTTCATTTTTGAAGAGTTCGATATTGTTGTCTTTGGCTTCAATGATCAGTTCCACAGCTTCTTCACCGACTTTCTGAGCTGCTTTATTAATACCCTTTTTATAAATTTTATTGGTATAGGAATCCTGAACATTACCATCAATTCTCTGGTTAATAATATGTTCCAGCTTATAAAGGAATCCCTTTGATGAATCATTACTGAAACATGAGGTGTTCCCCGTATGACAAACCGGACCGGCAGGATCCACCCTGATAAGCAGTGAATCATTATCGCAATCTGCTGTTATTTCCTTAACAATAAGATAGTTTCCGGAAGTCTCGCCTTTGGTCCAGAGACGGTTTTTGCTC
Source organism: uncultured Rikenellaceae bacterium (assembly GCA_964396955.1). Lineage (GTDB taxonomy): Bacteria > Bacteroidota > Bacteroidia > Bacteroidales > VadinHA17 > LD21. The sequence continues at coordinate 4,229 of CAYNGW010000043.1, forward strand.
CTGGAAAAGAAAGTTACTTTTCCTTCCCTGCTTGTTTTTTCCAGCGCTTCCTCATTCATAAAACCGACCATCAGCACCTGGAGTGTTGTGTTGTCCTGAATTACTGCAGGTGCCAGGCCGTTACCTTTATTAAAATCAATATTGTTCATAGTCATGTTTTTATTTTTCAATTTTCATGTACTCACCCCCTCCCGTCCCCCTCTCTACCAAAAAAGAGGGGGAAGCTGTTGATCATATTCTAACTTCAATATTTTCATTCTTAAGATACTTTTTAAGTTCTCTTATATCTATCTCTCCGTAATGAAATACACTTGCTGCCAGGGCTGCACTGCAGCCGGTACTGGTAAAAACTTCTTTGAAGTGTTCTTTTTTACCTGCGCCGCCTGAAGCAATCATGGGGATATTTACACTCCGGCTTATCAGATCTGTAATTTCCAGTGAGAATCCTTCTTTTGTTCCATCATTCTTCATTGATGTAAGCAATATCTCTCCGGCCCCAAGGTTCTCAGCTTTCCGGGCCCAGTCGACAGTTTTAATCAGGAAAGGAGACCGCCCTCCATCGACATAAACGATCCATTCACCATTTCTTAGGTTTGTATCAATTGCTACGACAATACACTGACTCCCGAATTCTCCCGCAATTTCAGTTATAAGTTCAGGTCTCCTCACAGCTGCCGAGTTGACCGTTATCTTGTCTGCACCGGCTTTCAGAAGCGAACCTACATCATCAATACTATTGATTCCTCCTCCGACCGTAAAAGGAATATTTATTTCAGCCGCTATTCTTTCAACCAGCGTAATGAGAGTCTGCCGGTTTTCAATTGTAGCGGTGATATCCAGAAAGACCAGTTCATCAGCGCCCTGACCGGCATATGATTTTGCCAGCTCAACAGGATCACCGGCATCCCTGATATTTATAAAACTGACACCCTTTACCGTTCTCCCATCCCTGATATCAAGGCACGGTATAATTCTTTTCTTCAGCATAATGAGCTTAATTCTTTTAATTTAATTCTTCCTTCATATACTGCCTTTCCTACAATAACTCCTTCACAACCAGCATCTTTAATATCTTCAATGTCTTTTACAGAAGAGATTCCGCCGCTGGCAATAAGATTAATCCTGACTGATTTAAGGATCTCCTTGTACAAATCTATTGCCGGTCCGGTCATCATTCCATCACTTTCCACATCAGTACAGATTGAATACCTCACTCCCAATGAACAATAAGCTGAAACAAATGATACGATATCTTTCTCCGAGATCTTTGTCCATGCACCTGACACTACTTTTCTGTCTTTGCAATCTGCTCCCAGGATGATCCTGTCATTACCATAGCGCCCAAGCCATTCCATGAACCGGGATGGCCGGGTAACGGCTATTGTACCGGCCGTGATCTGTTTTGCACCTGAATTGAAAGCAATTTTAAGATCTTCTTCTGACCTAAGTCCTCCTCCAAAGTCGATATTTAATTTTGTCATGGAGGATATCTCTTCAAGTATCTTATAGTTAATGATCTTCTTGTTCCTGGCACCATCAAGATCAACAAGATGGATGTACCTGATTCCGCTGTCTTCAATTTCTCTGGCAACCTCCAGGGGATTTTCACTATAAATTTTCTTTGTGTCATAATTTCCACGGGTGAGTCGTACGCATTTACCGTCAATTATATCAAGAGCCATTATTATTCTCATAAGTCCAGGAAGTTTTTAAGTATCCGTTCACCGGTTTCCGCTGATTTCTCAGGGTGAAACTGGGTTGCATGAAAATTCCTCTTCTGCATGGCAGCGCTGAAAGGCAGAATATAATCACAGATGGCTGTGGTACATGAAGATATCTCAGGGTAGAAGCTATGCACATAATATACATCATCCTCTGTGGAAATGCCTCTGAAAAGGCTTCCTTTGACTGAGATGAAATTATTCCATCCGATGTGTGGTACAATACCTGTCCGGGGGAATAATTTTACATCAGTATCAAAGATTCCCAGGCATCCGGTATCGCTTTCTTCGGAGTGCCTGCACATTAGCTGCAGTCCCAGACATATCCCCAGCACAGGTTGTATCAATGACAATATTAATCGGTCAAGCCCTTTATCTTTAAGATATATCATCGCAGAGCCTGCTTCACCGACACCTGGGAATATTACTTTTTCTGCCTTCAAAATTTCCTCCTTATCATCCGTGATTATACAATTATGCCCAAGTCTTAACAAAGCATTCTGAACCGACCTGATGTTGCCTGCATTATATTTAATAATTGCGATCATAGTTTCCCTTTTGTGGAAGGCATGCTGTTGCTCTCTGTTTGTTTTACAGCCAGTTTCAATGCACGGGCAAAGGCTTTGAAGATTGCTTCAACCTTATGATGGTCATTGCTCCCCTCAGCTTTTATGTTCAGGCTGCATTTGGCATTATCGCTGAACGACTTAAAAAAGTGGAAGAACATTTCGGCAGGCATCTCACCAATTTTGGAACCACTGAATTCAGCTTCCCAGACGAGCCATGGTCTGCCGCCCATATCAACGGAAACCTGAGCAAGACAATCGTCCATTGGAAGTACAAAGCTGTATCTTTCAATTCCCTTCTTATTGCCAGTTGCTTTCCGAAATGCTTCTCCAAGACAAATGGCAACATCCTCTGTCATGTGATGGCCGTCATCTGACATGTCGCCTCTGGCATCAATTGCAAGGTCAAAGCTTCCATGCCTGGCAACCTGGTCGAGCATATGGTCAAAAAAACCGATACCTGTACTGATCCGGCTTTTTCCTGTCCCGTCAATATTTAGCCTGATACTGATATCAGTTTCGCTTGTTCTTCTCTCAACTGTTGCTGCTCTTGGCCTGGATTTAAGGAACTTACAGATCTCATTCCAGTCAGCGGTGCAAAGGACAGCATCTTCAGAGACATTATTGCTGAAGAAAATAGCTCTGCAGCCAAGATTACGGGCCAGTTCGACATCAGTCTGCCTGTCTCCGATGACAATAGAATTGTCCAGGTCAACACCTCCGGCAAGGTATTTTGCCAGCATTGCCAATCCAGGTTTGCGGGTGGGAGAATTTTCTTCAGGGAATGTCCTGTCAATGAAGATCTCAGCAAATTCAACTCCTTCATCCTTAAGTATCTGCAGCATTTTGTTATGAGCCGGCCAGAATGTTTCTTCAGGGAAGGAAGGAGTTCCGAGTCCGTCCTGATTAGTCACCATGACAAGTTCAAATTCGGTCTCCCTGGAAATCCTGGAGAGACCGGTTATTGCCCCGGGGATGAACCTGAATTTTTCCAGGCTGTCAACCTGTTCATCTTCCGGTTCGGTGATTATTGTCCCGTCCCTGTCAATAAAAAGGACTTTTTTCATATCCGAAATGATTTTAATGCTTTTAACAGCTTATTATTTTCACTCTTTGTTCCGATCGTGATCCTGAGACAGTTATCGACCATGCTGCTGCGGTTCCTAACAATAATCCCATTATCAACCAGGTATTTATACATCAATGCCGCATCCCTGAACTTAACCAGGATAAAATTTGCATCTGACGGGTATACTTTTTCAGCTACCTGTAATTTTTCAAGTTCTGATGAGAGTTTCATCCTTTCATCAATGATTTTCGTTACTTCCTTTTTGTAAAAAGACAAGTCTGAAAGCCTGTCAATTACGGTTTGCTGGTTGACAGTACTTATATTATACGGCGGCTTTATTTTATTGAAATAATGAAGGATGTCAGGATTTGCGAATGCCATGCCGACTCTTGCAGATGCCATGCCGAATGCTTTGCTCATTGTTTGCATGACGATAAGGTTGGGAAAATCATCAATGCTATCCTTAAATGACGGTTTCCCGGCAAAATCGATATATGCTTCATCCAGAAGAACGATGCCGTCAAAGCCGGAAATTATCTTTTCCAGAACACTCTTTTCCTGACAGTTGCCAGTCGGATTATTTGGTGAACAGATCAGGATCAGCTTCAGGTTTTTGTCTGATAACCAGGGAGTCAATTCATTATAATCAATCTGGAAGCACTTATTCAGCGTGACCCTGATGATCTGTATGTCATTTGCCGAAGCAGACACTTCATACATGCCATAGGAAGGGGAGAAGGTCAGGGCTTTTTCAATGCCGGGATTACAGAACACCCTGAAGCAGAGATCAATGATTTCGTCGCTTCCATTTCCAAGAAAGATCTTTTCTGCGGGGACATTTTTTATTTTACTGATGACCGATTTCATCTCTTTCTGATACGGATCGGGATACCTGTTGAGTGATCCGAAAGGATTCTCATTGGCATCCAGAAAAATACCCTCCTTCCCCTGGAATTCATCCCTTGCGCATGAATAGGGGATAAGTGCCTTTACATTTTTTCTGACAAGTCTATCTAAACCAATCATCCTTTGATTTTTTTAATCTGAGAGTTACTGATTTCCTGTGACCATAAAGCGACTCTGCATCTGCCATCACTTCAATTGCAGGTCCTATTCTTTCCATTCCCTCCAGGGTAATCTCCTGGCAGGTGATCTTTTTAATGAAGCTATCGACCGAAACACCGCTGAAGCTTTTTGCAGATCCGTTTGTGGGCAAGGTGTGATTTGTTCCGGATGCATAATCGCCTGCACTTTCGCAGGAATACTTGCCGATGAACACCGAACCTGCATTGATCACTCTTTCAGCAAGCTCAGAAGCATTTGCAGTGTTTATTACCAGATGTTCGGGAGCGTACATATTGCTGAATTCCATGCACTCTTCAGGACCAGAGAGCAAGATGGAGACACTGTTCTTCAGTGCCTGGCTGGCGATATCTTTCCTGGGCAGGCAATCGAGCTGTTTTTCAATCTCTGACATTACACGGACCATGATGTTTTTACTGTCTGTCAGGAATATTACCTGGCTGTCGGGGCCATGTTCAGCCTGTGAGAGCAGATCGGCTGCAACAAATTCCGGATCAGCGGCATCATCAGCGATAACAAGGACTTCGCTGGGACCGGCAGGCATATCAATAGCGATTCCGTCAGACTGGACCAGCTCCTTTGCCCTTGTCACATACTGATTTCCAGGGCCAAATATTTTAAAAACCTTCGGCACTGTTTCAGTTCCATACGCCATTGCTGCAATAGCCTGTGCACCGCCGATTCTGTAAATATCGGTAACTCCTGTAAGAGAAGCGGCATATAAGATCAACGGATTTACTTTTCCATTGCTGTCGGGAGGAGTGCACATCACAATCTGTCTGCATCCGGCAATTTTTGCCGGGATACCCAGCATCAGAACCGAGGAAAAAAGTGGCGCAGTACCTCCGGGAACATATAATCCGACTTTTTCTATTGCTACATTTTTTCTCCAGCATTTTATTCCCGGTACAGTTTCAACCGGATCTTCCCTGAAGATCTGGTTCCGGTGGAATTTTTCAATATTTTCCCGGGCAATGTTTATTGCTTCTTTAATCACTGGCTGTATTTGTTTCTCTGCTTCTCTTATCTCTTCCTGTGATACTTTAATTTCATCCGTTTGAAGATTGTCATACTTCAAAGAAAAGTCGTACAGGGCTTTATCGCCCTCCGAACGGACCCTGTCGAGTATAATTTTTACAGTTTCATCAAGGTCAGGTTTTTCACCTGACGGCCGCTTGCAAAGCGTGTCCCAGGTCTCTTTCAGCGGGTAAAGGATTGTTTTCATCACAGGATCATTTTTTCGATTGGTATGACAAGGATCCCTTCAGCGCCTGCAGCCTTCAGCTGATCAATTCTTTCCCAGAATTCATCCTCCCTGACCACTGAATGAAGGCTGCACCATCCTTTTTCGGCAAGGGGAAGAATGGTAGGGCTTTTTATTCCCGGAAGGATCTTGCAAATTTCAGGAACGGCTGATTCAGGAGCATTAAGGAGGATATATTTGTTTTCCCTGGAGTTCCTGACCGCCCTTATCCTGAAAAGAAGCTTGTTCAGGATATCCTTTTTTGCCCCGCTGAGGTTTTTATTTCCTATAATCACGGCCTGGCTTTTCAGGATAGTTGTCACTTCACGTAATCCATTGGTTAACAGCGTACTGCCTGAGCTGGCAATATCACATACTGCATCAGCCAGACCAATTCCGGGGGCTATTTCCACACTGCCGCTGATCTCCTCAATCTCAGCTGAAATGTTGTTTTTTGTGAAGTATTCGCTGAGAAGCCTGGGATAGCTTGTTGCCACTTTTCTGTTGTTGAAGTATGACAGGCCGGTGTAATTATCCTCCCTGGGAATAGCCAGGCACAGGCGGCATTGCGCAAAGCCCAGCTGTTCAAGGATTATAACATCCTTGTTTTTTTCAAGGACCATATTTTTGCCCAGGATGCCAATATCAGCAACCTGCTGTTCAACATATTGCGGAATATCGTCATCTCTCAGGAACAGGATCTCAACAGGGAAATTCATTGCGGCAGTTTTCAGGACACCTGTTCCGTTCGAAAATTTTAATCCGCACTCTTCAAGCAGTCTTCGCGAGTTTTCGCTCAGCCGTCCGCTTTTTTGAATTGCGATTTTCAGTTTGCTCATTTTATTTAAATTAAAAAACCCGTCTGGTATGCTCAGACGGGTTAGTATAATCTTTAATAATGGTACACATCATTATCTTCTCGCCTGAGAGCAAGTATAAAAGTGATGATGATGTAACATTATATAACTCATTACTTAATAATATAAATACAAAGATAGTAAAAAATTAATAAATAAAAGAAAAACTATAAAAAATTGAATCTGTTTCTCAGACTTCCCAACCCCTCCCCACCTGCCTCTGGCAGTCCGGTACAGGCTCTAAAGGGGGGCTATAAACCTAGTCATATTTCTTAATTATCAGGTAATTAGGGTTTTAGACCCCCTTCAGGGGTGCACCGCTTTAGCGAGGCGGGGGTCATACTCTTTCAGCAACCAGGTCCCCGACCTCTGAAGTTGAATATCCCATCTTCCCGGCACCAAGGTCTTTCACTTTATTTTCAGTCACATCCATGATTGCTTTTTCAATTGCATTTGCGGCTTTTTCTTCACCCAGGTGATCAAGCATCATGGCACCGGCTGCAATAGCTGCCAGGGGATTGATTACATTTTTGCCGGTGTATTTAGGTGCAGAGCCACCGATAGGTTCAAACATCGAAACGCCCTCAGGATTTATATTACCGCCGGCAGCAATACCCATTCCACCCTGGGTTATTGCTCCAAGGTCGGTAATAATATCGCCGAACATGTTCCCGGTTACAATAACATCGAACCATTCAGGATTTTTGACCATCCACATTACTGTTGCATCCACATGGTAGTATTCACGTTTGATATCGGGATATTCAGAACTCCCTAATTCATGAAATGCTCTTTCCCAGAGATCATATACATAAGTCAGCACATTTGTCTTTCCGCAAAGAGCAAGAGTATTTTTCTTTCTTCTTTTCCTTGTATATTCAAACGCATAGCGAAGGCAGCGTTCAACCTGCATGCGGGTATATATCATGTTCTGAACTGCAACTTCATGAGGAGTGCCTTTCTGTATAACACCGCCAACGCCTGTATATACATCGCCTGTATTTTCCCTTACAACCACATAATCAATATGTTCCGGCCCCTTATCCTTCAGGGGGGTGGCTACACCCGGATAAAGTTTAACCGGGCGGAGATTAATATACTGATCAAGTTCAAAACGGAGTCTCAGAAGAATTCCCTTCTCAAGGATCCCCGGCTTAACATCCGGATGTCCTATTGCACCAAGAAATATCGAATCAAATTTCTTCAGCTGTTCTACTGATGAATCAGGAAGTATTTCACTTGTTCTCAGGTAGCGTTCACCGCCAAAATCGAACTCTTCGTAATCAAGCCTGAATCCGAATTTTGAAGCAGCTGCGCCAATGACCTTCCTGCCTTCCCTGACAACTTCGGGACCCGTGCCATCACCGGGTATTACTGCAATATTGTATGTTTTGCCCATAAGGTTACAATTAGCAATGGTTATTTACCAGAGGCATTATTTAACAGTTTATCATCTATCTTAAGTTCATTGTTCTCAACTATATTCAGCATTTTTTCTGTTGCCTTGATTGCCGATTCAGTCTGATCGGCATCAAGACCACGGGTTTTGAATTCACGGTCATTCAGGTTCCACGTGATCACAGTTTCAACAAGGGCATCTGTTTTTCCGCCGGGAGGTATTGATACCTGGTAATCAGTAAGCAGGGGAAGGGCTTTCCCAAGCCTGTCGTATATCACCCTTATCGCTTTCATAAAAGCATCATATTGCCCGTCGCCTGATGAAGTTTCCTGGTAGAGGTTGCCGTCAATTTCTATCTGTACGCTGGCAAAAGGCTTTA
>CAYNGW010000044.1:0-5036 GCA_964396955.1 uncultured Rikenellaceae bacterium
AAATGGTACTGCAACGGGGAGCTCATTGAGGGGGCAAACGACTATTTCTATATTGCCGGACGCAAAATGGGTGATTACCAGGTGAGCGTATCAAACGACCAGGGATGCTTTACCAGGAGTGATATTGTAACTATACCTACAGGGACGACGGGGATAGACGATATTGATCCGTTTGAAGGGCTGAAAATCTACCCCAATCCCACAACAGGTGTATTCACAATTGAAATGGATAACGATATCTGCGGAGAACTTATTATAGAAATAATCACAGAGCAGGGGAAAGGGATCAGAAATATTAAATCAGAAAAAACAACATCGTATTATAAAACAGAAATTGATCTGGGCAGCGAGCCGAAGGGCATCTATTTCGTTAATCTGAGGATTGACAGGTATCTGGCCACGAGGAAGGTGATTATAGAATGATGCAGGGATTACCCCCTCACTTCGTTCGGGCATGATCCCTTTTTGAGAACCTGCAAAGCTTAAATGATCCCTGACGGGTTCATTTAAGCTTTGCGGAGAGAGGGGGATTCGAACCCCCGGTACCCTTTTGAGATACACACGCTTTCCGGGCGTGCCAGTTAAGCCACTCCTGCATCTCTCCGGTAAGGCGGCGCAAATTACAAAATTATTTTTATAAACAGACCTTTACGATATTTCTCCGGCCATTGGTGTCCCAAGACATCTGATAACTTCCTCTCTTGATGGGCAGTTCCCCAGCAAAAACATAAGCTTGGTCACCGAAGCCTCTGAAGTAATATCCTGCCCACTTACAACACCTGCTGAAAGCATTTCACGGCTTGTCTCGTATAATCCCATTTCAACACTGCCGCCATGACATTGAGTCACATTGAAAATAATGCCGCCCATGCTCATAAAATATTTCAGATCATCAATAAACCACTTGTAAGTGGGAGCATTGCCCGAACCAAAGGTCTCAACAATGAGACCTTTCAATCCTTTTGTATTAATGACAGCCTGGACAAAATTCCTGTTGATGCCGGGAAAAAGTTTAAGGATCGCAACATTATTGTCAAATGATTTATGGACTTTCAGCTTCTTGTTTTTTTCAGGATTCCTTATATCGTCAAAATTATATTTCAGGTGTAACCCTGCTTCAGCCAGAGAAGGATAATTCGGCGAGTTAAAGGCATCAAAATGTTCAGCACTGAATTTTGTTGTGCGGTTACCGCGGGTAAGCTCATTATCGAAATAGATACAAACCTCAGGAACATAAGGCGATCCGTTTTCCTGCGCAGCGGCAATCTCGATTGATGTGATCAGGTTTTCCCTGCCATCCGTCCGCGGAAGGCCTATCGGCAGCTGGGATCCTGTAAATATTACCGGTTTTGAAAGATTCTCAAGCATATAGCTTAATGCTGATGCGGAATAAGCCATTGTATCCGTTCCATGCAGAACAATAAATCCGTCAAAAGTATCATAGTTATCTTCAATGGTCCCAGCCATTTTTACCCACATATCCGGATCTATATTTGACGAGTCCTTAACGGGATCAAATGAAACAGACTGCAGATCAACGCCAAAACTGTTAAGCACCGGAACATGGTCAGTGATATGCTTAAAGTCGATAGGAATAAGGGAACCTGTTTTCGCATCATGAACCATTCCGATCGTTCCGCCGGTATATATTATAAGTATTGAAATCTCTTTTTTATTATTCATTGTCATTTCAGATATTGAAAAGTCTGCATGAGTTTTCGTAAGTTACCGCTGCTGTTTCTTCTTCTGCCTTCCCAAGAATCTCCGCCAGCTTTTTATTTATGATGCAAATATATGAACTCTCATTTCTTTTCCCCCTGTATGGAACCGGGGCAAGATATGGAGAATCGGTTTCAAGTATAATATGTTCTAAACCAATTTCTTTCACTATTTCATCCAATCCTGAGTTCTTAAATGTCAGAGGCCCGCCGATCCCAAGCTTAAATCCCATATTGACAGCCTTTTCTGCATCTTTCATATTCCCTGAAAATACATGGAACACTCCTTTCAGTTCCTGTCCCCTGAAATCATCAAGGACAGAAAATATCTCAGGAATAGATTTTCTGGAATGAATAACTACCGGTAATCCTGAGGTGACAGCAAAAACGATCTGTTTTCTGAAGGCATCAATCTGTTCCTTAAGATATGAGATATTCCAGTAAAGGTCGATGCCTATCTCACCAACAGCGATGAATTCATGATTCGGAAAGATCTTATCAAGCGTTTCAAGCTGGCTCTGATAATCTCCCTTCACTGAAGTTGGATGCAGGCCGATCATGGGATAGCAGATACCTTTATATTTATCTGCCGCTGACAGCATCGCATCAACGGAATGAATATCTATATTAGGCATAAGGAGCTTAACCACGCCGGCCGCAACAGCTCTGCCTGTCATCTCATCCCTGTCGGGATCAAATTCCGGAAGGTAAAGATGGGTATGCGTATCAACCAGATGCATTACACAACTCCCTGGGCGATCATGGCGTTGGCCACCTTGACAAAGCCCCCGATATTGGCACCGTCCACATAATTGATAAAACCATTTTCTTTTATGCCATAATTAACACAGGTGGCATGAATACTCTTCATGATCATACGAAGCCTGGCATCAACCTCCTCTCGTGTCCATGGAAGCCGCATGGAGTTTTGTGTCATCTCAAGTCCGGAAGTTGCCACACCTCCTGCATTTGCAGCTTTTCCGGGGCCATAAAGGATCTTTGCATTAAGGAAGACTTCCACAGCTTCAGGAGTTGAAGGCATGTTAGCTCCTTCAGATACACAGATGCAGCCATTTTTAACAAGCATCTTAGCTTCTTCTTCATTGATTTCATTCTGGGTGGCATTTGGCATTGCAATATCACACTTTATTACCCATGGTCTCTTCTCTTCAAAATATTCAACGCTGTATTTATCAGCATATTCCTTGATTCTTCCGCGCCTGACATTCTTCAGCTCCATCACAAATTTCAGCTTTTCAGGATCAATGCCTTTGGGGTCATAAATAAAACCGTTTGAGTCGGATAAAGTAACCACCTTGCCTCCAAGTTGTGTTACTTTTTCAGTGGCATATTGCGCAACATTACCTGATCCGGAAATACAGACAATTTTCCCTTCAATGCTGTCACCACGCGTTGAAAGCATCTCCTCTGCAAAGTAAGTATTGCCATACCCAGTTGCTTCCGGACGTATAAGCGATCCTCCCCATTCGATACCTTTGCCTGTAAGCACTCCGGTAAATTCATTCCTGAGTCTTTTATACTGACCAAACAGATAACCAATCTCCCTGCCTCCAACTCCGATATCTCCTGCAGGAACATCAGTATCAGAACCGATATGGCGGAACAATTCTGACATGAAGCTCTGGCAGAACCTCATCACCTCATTATCGGATTTTCCTTTAGGATCAAAATCCGAACCGCCCTTGGCTCCGCCCATCGGCAAAGTGGTCAGGCTGTTTTTAAATACCTGTTCAAATGCAAGGAATTTCAGGATACCAAGATTGACGGTAGGGTGAAACCTGATACCTCCTTTATAAGGACCTATAGCACTGTTCATCTCAATCCTGTAGCCACGATTGATCTGGATCTCGCCCTTGTCATCCAGCCAGGGAACCCTGAAGATGATCATCCTTTCAGGCTCTGCAATCCTTTCAAGAATTCTTGCATATTTATATTTCGGATTCTCCTCAATATAAGGGATCAGAGATTCCGCAACTTCCTGAACAGCCTGGTGGAATTCGTTTTCCCCGGGATTTCTTCCCTTTATTACAGCCATAAATTGTTGCACTCTTGGTTCCATTGCATAAAAGTATTTGGTTTATATTGGAAGCCAAAAATAGAAAAACAAAGAATACCTGATTCATTGTTGACAATAAATATTTTCAATAATACCTCGAGAACATCCGGTTGATCAGGATATGCGGTAAAGATTTCCCGGATAGCATTTTATGAGCCCCTTGAATTCCATCTGCAGCAGGAGGGATGAAAGTTTGAAAACAGGCAGTTCAAGTGCTCTGCAGATTGTATCTATTGTCATTTCACTCTCACCGGATAATAGTTCATAAATTGATTTTTCTGTTTCACTCAATTCTGAAAACAAGGTTTTTTGAACCGGTGGCCGGGCTTTTTCAGGTTTCCAGTTCAGAAAATACTCAATATCATCGGAGCTTTCAACGAGTGCCGCTTTATTGCTCTTTATCAAACTGTTACAACCAGCCGAATACTGATCTTCAGGTCTTCCGGGAACTGCGAATACATCACGGTTGTAAGAATTTGCTATATCGGCAGTAATAAGTGCTCCGCCTTTAATACCTGACTGAACAACAAGCGTGGCATCTGACAAACCTGCAATGACCCTGTTCCTCTTAATGAAATTGTTGCGCTCGGGTAACGCATCCGAAAGGAAATCAGTAAGCAGACCGCCATTCTTTACCATTGCATCAGCAGTGGACCTGTGAATTGCAGGATAAATAGTTTTAAATCCATGCCCAAGGACTCCGACAGTCTGAAGGTTGTTTGAAAGAGCTGCCTTATGCGAAGTAATGTCAATTCCGTATGCTAATCCGCTGACAATGATAAGGTCAGGATGTCCGGCTGCAAGTCCTGAGATTATTTTTTTGCAGATATCCTTCCCTCCGGTGGTTGCGCTTCTTGTCCCCACTACGCTGAGTATCCTGGCTGCATTAAGGTCGCAGTTGCCTTTAAAGAAGAAAACTACCGGTGAATCATCGCACTGGCGCAGCCTGAAAGGATAATCGTTATCAAGGTAGAAGAAGGTCCTGATATTATGTTTTGTGACATATTCTGCTTCTTTCTCAGCAGTTTCCAGATATGAGCGGTCACTGATATATCTGGCAAGACCTGATCCGATACCAGGAATTTTTGTAAGGTTCCTGTATGGTTCATGGAATATGCTTCCCACATTCCCGAAATGGGAAACAAGCTTCCTGGCGTTTATATCGCCAATCCGCGGGATGAGGCCTAATGCAATTTTATGCTTAAGCGAAACTTCTTCCGGCATAGCACAAGGAATGAGAC
>CAYNGW010000044.1:5136-12519 GCA_964396955.1 uncultured Rikenellaceae bacterium
AATGCAATTTTATGCTTAAGCGAAACTTCTTCCGGCATAGCACAAGGAATGAGACATGTAAAGATATAAAAAATAACCCAATCCCACAAATCACATGTACCCTTCCCCCAACCCCCTTCCCTGGTGAACCAAGGAAGGGGGCTAAATCACTGGTATACAATAAAATATCCCCCTCCTTGCGAAGCAGGGAGGGGGACAAAGGGGGTGGGTACATGTACTACTTTACACCACCCCCATATCCAGCATTGAATTAGCAACCTTCAGGAATCCTGCAATATTTGCGCCTTTAACATAATCGATATAGCCATCATCCCTCTTTCCGCATTTAACGCACTGGCCATGGATATTGCTCATGATTTCATGGAGACGGTCGTCAACCTCTTTGCTGCCCCATCTGAGTTTCATGGCATTCTGTGTCATCTCAAGACCCGAAGTTGCAACGCCTCCGGCATTGACAGCCTTGCCAGGGGCAAAGAGTATCTTGTTCTTGTGAAATTCTTCAACTGCATCAGGTGTGCATCCCATATTTGAAATTTCCGCGACGAGAATTGCTCCGTTTTTGATGATCATTCTTGCATCATCACCGTTGAGCTCATTCTGGGTAGCACATGGCAAAGCGATATCAACCTTCACTTCCCAGGGTCTCTTTCTTTCATGAAACTCAACTCCTTCAAACGCATAGGAATATGGTTTAACTATATCCTGGTTTGAAGCACGCAATTCAAGCATATAATCGATCTTCTTGCCGGAGACTCCGTCCGGATCATACACATAACCATCAGGTCCGGAAATAGTTACAACTTTTCCTCCAAGCCCGGTCGCTTTTAGTGCAGCGCCCCACGCCACGTTGCCAAATCCCGATATTGAAATGGTCTTTCCCTTGAGAGTCTCATTCCTGGTAGCAAGCATCTCCTTAACGAAATAAATGCCTCCGAAGCCTGTTGCCTCAGGGCGTATAAGCGATCCGCCCCAGTTGCTTCCCTTGCCTGTGAGAACACCGGTATGATCTCCCTTAAGCTTTTTGTACATGCCATAGAGGTAGCCGATTTCACGTCCTCCAACGCCTATATCACCGGCCGGAACATCTGTCTCGGGGCCTATATGTTTCCAGATCTCAAGCATGAATGACTGGCAGAACCGCATCACCTCGGCATTTGATTTTCCCTTGGGATCGAAGTCGGAACCACCCTTGGCGCCACCCATCGGCAGCGTGGTAAGAGCATTCTTGAATATCTGCTCAAAGCCAAGGAATTTAAGTATTGAAAGTGTCACGCTCGGGTGGAAGCGAAGACCGCCCTTATAAGGGCCTATTGCATTGTTAAACTGGATCCTGTATCCCAGATTCACTTTAACATTGCCTTCATCATCGACCCATGGAACTTTAAAGGCAAAAATGCGATCGGGCTCAATGATCCGTTCAATGATATTTGCTGATTCAAACTGCGGATTTTCATTATATACTTCCTCAATGGATTCAAGTACTTCCCTTACTGCCTGTAAATACTCAACCTCTCCGGGATGTTTCTTTTCGAGGTTGTTCATAATCTTATCTACGTTCATGGTATAAAAATATTTTAGTTATATTCCCAGAAAAACCCAGGTTAATATTTATCCAAATATCAGTTCTATTTTATTCATTAAAAATGATTTAACTCATATTATGCCTTACACTTTAGGGGCATATTTATTGAGCGATATGAAGAATTTGGATCGCTGCTCACGTGTAAGTGCACTAATATGGAGCGGGGGATATTTTGCCACTCCCTGTCCCATTTGCTGAAAAAGGATAACACTTATTATCAGACCAAAAAACCTGGATTCAGTTTTGTATCCTGCAAACGTTCTTTTATTTATTTCAACTGAATTCTTTTTCCCGCTTACTATTCCGGCAATAAAATACCTGAATACTAATTTTTCTCCCTCATCGGAAAAGGAAACAAACTGATAATTGAGAACCATTGGCAAAAAAGCAATGATCAGCCATATAACGACAAGCACCACTGTCCAGACTGTATCACTCAGCCCAAGAAGAGGGAATTTAATAAGCTTTGCCACATAGGCCAGGGCAAGATAGGCCAGCAATAAAACTGTAGCGATAAAAAGCTTTATTCTGACACTGATAATTGTTTTACTGTTATCGAAAGTCATGATTTTAAATTTTAGTAAACTTAAAAGGTTTTTTTCAGAAAACCTTACCTTCTGAGTTTAAAGAATTCGACTATAAGATCTTTGCATTCCTTTTCCATAATGCCAGAGACTATTTTTGTTTTCGGATGCAATAACGGGCCGTTAATTTGTGTAAAGCCTTTCTGTTCATCGGCAGCTCCATAAACAAGAGATGATGCCTGGCTCCAGCCTATTGCACCGGCACACATGGCACATGGTTCGAGAGTGACATATATGGTACAGCCTCTAAGATATTTTCCCCCGAGCCAGTTTGTGGCAGCAGTAATTGCCTGCATCTCGGCATGTGCAGTGGGATCCTTCAAAGTCTCGGTGAGATTATGTGCCCTTGCAATAATAGTATCCTTGCAGACCACTATGGCTCCCACAGGGATCTCCTGTTTATCAAGCGCCTTCTCTGCTTCTGCGAGCGCTGCTTTCATGAATTTTTCATTCTTGTCCTTAATCATTTCATTCAGATAAGAGGTTTAAAATTAAAAATAAATCACCAATTTTGCTGAAACTTAAACATAAGAGAATGTACCGAACACACACATGCGGCGAGCTCACACTGGCAAACGCCGGGAAGGATGTCACTTTATGCGGATGGGTTCAGAAATCGAGAGATCTTGGCGGGATGACATTTGTTGATCTTCGCGACCGTTACGGACTAGCACAGCTGGTCTTCAATATGGAAACTGATAAGGAGCTGTGCAGTCAGGCAAGAAAGCTGGGACGTGAATTTGTCGTGCAGGCAAAAGGAAAAGTTAGGGAACGCAGTAATAAAAACCTCAGGATACCGACAGGTGAAATAGAAATAGAAGTTGCTGAACTGAATATCATCAACCGGAGCGAACGGCCTCCTTTCACCATTGAAGAAGATACCGACGGAGGTGATGAGCTGAGAATGAAGTACAGGTACCTTGATCTCCGCAGAAATCCTGTTAAGAACAATATTATTCTGCGTCACAGGGTGGCCCAGGAAGTCCGTAAGTACATGGACTCCATTGGTTTTATTGAGATTGAGACGCCGGCTCTTATCAAGTCGACTCCCGAAGGAGCACGCGACTTTGTTGTTCCCTGCAGGATGCAGCCGGGAACATTTTATGCACTTCCGCAGTCGCCGCAAACACTGAAACAGCTTCTGATGGTAGCGGGATTCGATAAATATTTCCAGATTGTCAGGTGCTTTCGCGATGAAGATCTCAGGGCTGACAGGCAACCGGAATTTTCCCAGATTGACTGCGAAATGTCGTTTGTGGAAAGAGATGACATTCTTGATACATTTGAAGGTCTCGCAAAATATCTTTTCAAACAGATCAGAAGCATCGAATTCAGTGAACCGTTCCTGAAACTGCCATTCGTGGAAGCAATGGAGAATTACGGGACAGATAAACCTGACCTTAGATTCGGGATGAAGCTAACTGACCTGACCGGCCTGATTAAAGGCCGCGGATTCCAGGTCTTTGACAATTCTGAATATATCGGAGGGATATGTGCTGAAGGATGTTCAGAATATTCAAGGAAACAGCTCGATGAGCTCACGGAATTCGTTATAAAACCCCAGATAGGAGCCAAAGGACTTGCCTGTTTAAAATATGGTACAAACGGTACTCTTAAATCATCGGCTGATAAATTTTATTCAGCGGAGGATCTTGGTAAATGGGCAGCGGCAATGAATGCAAAACAGGGAGATCTTGTATTGATCCTTGCCGGAGAAAAGAAGAAGACTTTGACGGCACTTTCGGAACTGAGACTTGAAATGGGCAGCAGGCTTGGATTAAGGGGAAAAGACACATTCGTTCCTTTATGGGTGGTTGATTTTCCGCTGCTCGAATGGGATGAGGAGGAGAAAAGGTATTTTGCCATGCACCACCCCTTCACATCTCCAAAACCGGAAGATTTACACCTGATGGAAAAAAATCCCGGCAAAGTACGGGCCAATGCTTATGATCTTGTGATCAACGGAGTTGAGATCGGAGGCGGCTCTGTGAGGATACATGACGCTGCAATTCAGAAGCTTATGTTCAAAGTGCTGGGATTCACTGAAGATGAGGCAAATGATCAGTTTGGCTTCCTGATAAATGCATTCAAATATGGTGCGCCTCCGCATGGAGGTATTGCATTCGGCTTCGACAGGTGGGTTGCAATGTTCGGTGGTCAGGATTCAATCCGTGATTTCATTGCATTCCCTAAAAATAATTCCGGACGTGATATAATGCTGGATACGCCCTCACAAATATCGCAAAAGCAGATGAACGAACTGCAAATAAGGATTATTTCTAAAAATAAAAGCTAAGTTTATTTATCTCCTCATTTGATTGTGTTAATAATTATTACTCCGTTTGAACCTCTTACACCATACACAGATGTTGAACTACCTTTAAGAACATTGATTGATTTTACAATATTTGGTTGTATATTCTCAATCGATTCTATAATACAGCCGTCAACAATAAACAGAGGATCAGTACCTCCAACGAGTGTTGATACTCCCCTGATGTACACTTTATCTCCAATTACCTCTACACTCGGTGCCTTACTACGAAGCAGATCATATATATTATTATATGATGAATAATCTGTTTCTGTAACATCTATTTTATCTACCGACTGGGTAAATTGATTCTTTTTAACAACCCCATATCCTGTATTTACTACTTCATAAGGCTTTATTTTATTCTGTATTTCATTCTGAAGAAAAGGTGATTCTTCAAGAATGAAACTGATCAAGGTGCGGCCTTTAATGGGTATTGATGTCGAAGCTCCATACAATGTAAATACTGTTAGGATTCTATTATCAGGCTTTACTTTTAATTTATAGAAACCATCGGCATCGGTCACTTTACCGGTATTTTTATTGTCGAGAAGAATCATGGCCCCGACAATAGGATTATCATTTGAATCCTTAACATATCCGGAGACAGTAAATTTCTTGTTTGATTTCTGAGCATCCGTGTTCGGGACAATTAATACAGAAATGATTAGTAGAAAAAATAATCTGCGTTTCATGGCAATCTAATTTTGGGTTTCTCTCTTGAGTATCAAAAATATATCAAATTTTTATATTATTGTTCTATTTCACCAAAAAGAGTTGCAGAGGTACATCTTGTAATTCTCACATTTACATATTCTCCCGTTTTTTTATTCTCTTTTGGAAAAACCACAACCTTGTTCTGCGATGTACGCCCGGAAAGATATTCATTCGATCTTTTTGAATATCCCTCGACAAGCACCTCAAAAACTTTACCGACATCATTCCTTTTTGATATGGCAGAGAGCCTGTTCTGTAGAGAAATTATTTCGTTCAGTCTCACAGTTTTTATTTCATCCGGTACATCATCCTTTAACTTACTTGCCGCTCCTGTTCCGGGCCTCTCACTGTATTTGAACATATATGCGAAATCGAATCCGGCCCATTCCATCAATGAGATTGATGCCTTGTGGTCTTCATCAGTTTCGGTGCAGAAGCCTGCAATCATATCGGTAGAAACAGCGCAGTCAGGAATTATTTTCCTGATTGCTCTGATCCTGTCCATATACCATTCCCTTGAGTATTCCCGGTTCATTAACTTCAGGATATGTGTGCTGCCGCTTTGGGCAGGCAGATGAATATGCCTGCATATGTTCTCGTGTTCAGCTATTGTCTTTAAAAGATCATCTGAAAGATCTTTCGGATGGGAAGTTGAGAATCTTACCCGGAGCGATGTACTTACCTGCGCCACTTTTCCCAGAAGCCCCGGGAAATCTAAGATAGTATTGTTATTTTCCCACCTGTATGAATCTACATTCTGCCCCAGGAGTGTTACCTCTCTGTACCCTGTATCAAAAAGTTCCTTCACTTCCCTTAAAACGGATTCAGGATCCCGGCTTCTTTCAGCTCCCCTGACATACGGAACCACGCAATATGCACACATATTATTGCATCCCCTCATTATGGACACAAATGAAGAGACTCCGTTCTGATCCATTCTGACCGGTGCGATATCTGCATACGTCTCCTCGCGCGACAGCAGAACATTCACAGCTTTATGCCCCGACTCTGCTTCATCGACAAGAAGGGGAAGCTCACGATAGGCATCAGGACCAACGACAATATCAACCAGCTGTTCGGTCTCCAGCACTTTTTCCTTAAGCCTTTCCGCCATGCATCCGATCAATCCTACTTTTAATCCCCTGTTTTTCTTTTTCAGATGCCGGATAGCCTTAAGCCTGTTCCAGATACGCTGTTCAGCATTTTCCCGTATTGAACAGGTGTTGATCAGAATCAGGGAAGCACCGTTAATGTCACTTGTCAGCTTATATCCCTTTTCAGCAAGGATGGAGACAACGACCTCACTGTCAGCAACATTCATCTGACAACCGTAGGTTTCTATATATAATTTCTTAATCAGAGTGAGATTGTGTATGTCATAAAGATACTGAAAGTAAATCAGAGGCATCGGGCGTCAGGCATCAGGCCACAGGGGAATATGATAATGAAAACCTGTTGCCCGTCGCCAGTTGCCTGAAGCCTTAAATTAGTTTTACAAAAGTATAAACTATGAATGATGTATTAAAGAAATATTTAATTTTGCATCGGAATATTAAAACGTGTTATATGTCAGGTCACAGTAAATGGTCAACCATCAAGAGGAAGAAAGGGGCTGCAGATGCCAAAAGAGGAAAGATCTTCACCA
Organism: uncultured Rikenellaceae bacterium; assembly: GCA_964396955.1. Taxonomy (GTDB): domain Bacteria; phylum Bacteroidota; class Bacteroidia; order Bacteroidales; family VadinHA17; genus LD21. The sequence continues at coordinate 11,979 of CAYNGW010000044.1, forward strand.
AGATCATAAAGGAAATAGTAATTGCTGCCAGAGAAGGGGGCGGTGAGCCCGATTCAAATGCAAGGTTAAGGCTTGCGATCCAGAACGCAAAAGGGGCCAATATGCCCAAGGATAATATTGAACGTGCGATAAAAAAAGCAATAGGATCTGATGCGGAACACTACACTGAAACTACGTTTGAAGGTTATGGCCCTTACGGGGTGGCCGTTTATGCGGAGTGTCTCACCGATAATAATAACAGGACTGTAGCCGCAATCAGGTCAGCATTCAACAAGCATGGAGGCAACCTGGGGACAAAAGGATCGCTCAGCTTTCTGTTTAACACCAAAGGGATTTTCACTTTCACGAACGAAGGATTGTCACTGGAAGAGTTGGAACTCGAAATGATCGATGCCGGTGCTGAGGATTTTGAAATTGACGGGGACACAGTTACAATTACCTGTGCCAAGGAAGATTTTGGCAGTGTCTCAAGAAAATTAAGCGAACTGGGTATTGAACCGGAAGAATCAGGATTAAAAAGAATTCCGAATGATACCAAGAA
>CAYNGW010000045.1:0-1215 GCA_964396955.1 uncultured Rikenellaceae bacterium
GTGTTGCATATTCAGTAATAGCTGTTTTTATAACAACCCTTATGATGACAGGATTCCTCACTCTTCCGGTTGAAGCAAAATTTTTCGGGTGGAAAGTAAGTGTGATCAGAAATCTGATAAGCCTCGCTGCTGCATTATTTATCGGATTAATAATGGGATTCTTTCTATGAAGAAAATACAGAAATATATATTCCCCATTATTTTTCTAATCCTCATCGGCTTATCGTATCTGTTTGATTTCGCAGCCGGAGAGCAAATAGGGATGAATTTCTGGATTTTTTTTAAAGAAATGATCCTGTTCCTCCCATTTATGTTCATATTGATCGGGCTTTTTGATGTCTGGGTCCCACGTGAAAAAATTGAAAAACATATCGGCGGGGAGTCGGGATGGAAAGGCACGGGACTGGTCATTCTGCTTGCCACGCTGCAGGCATGGCCGCTTTACGGAGCTTTCCCTTTTGCTTATATCCTTTGGAAAAAAGGGTGCAGCATTCGTAATGTTTTCATCTATTTAGGCGCTTTTGCAACAATCAAAATCCCTATGATAACATTTGAAATAGGCTTCCTTGGACTGAAGTTTTCCCTGCTCCGGACGCTGATAACCTTACCGGTTTTCATTTTAATAGGTTATCTTATGGAATGGTATTTAAAAGATAAGGATTTTGAAGTAAAACAACCATGAAAAAGAGGCTTATAAAAAATATATTTTTGATCTGGGGACTTCTTTAATTTTCGAAACCAATGCAGGAAACCGGTCATCAACACCACGAAGTAAGCGGTAAAAATCCGAGACTGGCAATTCTTATTAATATCGGTATAACACTGGCCGAAGCCATTGGCGGGATCATATCCGGAAGCATGGCATTGCTAAGCGATGCCGCTCATAATTTCAGTGATGTTATATCACTGATCATCAGTTATTTTGCCAACAGGTTGTCAAAAAAGGAGGCTACCGAAAAACAAACTTTTGGTTTCAGGCGCTCCGAAATACTGGCTGCATTCATTAACTCCGCTACTCTGATAATATTGTCAGTTATAATAATCATTGAGGCAATCCAACGGTTGAGAAATCCCGTTACGCCCTCTGCAGGGCTGATGATCTGGTTAGCCATCGCAAGCATTATTATTAACGGTTTAAGTGCACTTTTTATCCGCAAGGACTCTCATAACAATATGAATATGAGAAGCGCCTACCTTCACCTTTTTGGCGATATG
>CAYNGW010000045.1:1315-5619 GCA_964396955.1 uncultured Rikenellaceae bacterium
CAGATAATCTATTAACGCTGCTTAATGCCTGAATATCCGGGGAATAAATTCCTGCATAAAGCTAAAAAGATATTTCACTTTCAGGATAAGTTCAGTTTTATTAAGAGCCATATTTGTATTGAATCTTTATTGCAAACGGTAAAAAAAATTTAAATTTGCTCCCCGATATTGCTGAACTTATGGTTATTACAGATAAGATTAAATATTAATTAAACACTATAAACTATGGAAATAATAAATGTATCTGCACTGGAAATCCTGGATTCAAGAGGCAATCCTACAGTTGAAGCTTGTGTAACCCTCGATGACGGCACAAAAGCCAAAGCAATGGTGCCCAGCGGCGCATCAACAGGTGAGCGTGAGGCATGTGAATTGCGCGACGGTGACAAGAAACGCTATGGCGGTAAGGGTGTTCTGAAAGCTGTTGAAAATGTCAACAAAATAATTGCAAAGGAGATCATCGGGAAACAATTCAATAATCAGCGTGAGCTTGATTATCTGATGATCGAACTGGATGGGACTCCCAACAAATCTAAGCTCGGAGCCAATGCCATCCTTTCAGTATCAATGGCTTATGCCAGGGCTGAAGCCCAAAGCGCAGGAATGCCTCTCTATCAGTACCTTGGAGGTGCAAATGCATATCTTCTGCCGGTACCCTGTCTTAATATCATCAATGGCGGCAAGCATGCTGATAATAATGTTGATTTCCAGGAATTTATGATCGCTCCCCACGGAGCATCAACGTTTACTGAAGCCATAAGGATGGGTGTAGAGGTATTTCACAGCCTCAAATCGGTCCTGAAAGGTAAGGGTTACAGCACCGGCGTCGGCGACGAGGGCGGATTTGCTCCTGACCTTAAATCGAATGACGAAGCTGTCGAGGTAATTCTTGAAGCTATTAACAAAGCAGGCTATAAACCAGGTACGGACGTAAGTATCTGTCTCGATCCTGCAGCAAGCGAAATGTGGGAAGACGGAAAATACAAGCTCTTTAAAAGTACAGGCAAGCTTATCACAAGCGATGAACTCATTAAATTATGGGAAAGCTGGGTAAAACAATATCCTATTGTCCTCATTGAGGATGGCCTTGCTGAAAACGACTGGACAGGATGGAAGAATATGACCGATATTCTTGGAAATAAAATAGAAATAGTGGGTGATGATCTCTTCTGCACCAACAAAGCGATCCTGGCAGAGGGTATTGCCAAAGGAGTAGCTAATTCTGTTCTGATCAAGCTTAACCAGATCGGCACTGTAACAGAAACCCTTGAGACAATAGAACTGGCTTACAGGAACAATTATAATGCCTTTGTTTCCCACCGCAGCGGTGAAACTCCGGATAGCTTTATTGCTGACCTTACAGTAGCTGTTAATGCAGGACACCTCAAAACGGGAAGCGGTTGCCGTGGAGAAAGAATTGAGAAATTCAACCAGCTGATGCGTATTGAGAATGAGCTTGGAAAATCTTCGCGCTTTGCCGGGAAAAAAGCCTTTAAGAATGCTTAAGGCCTGATCTTCTCAAACAAACCGATCAGTTTGGTTCTATAGATCTCGGTTATCTGCGGTTCATGTTCTCCTATCGGTTTGACAGGAATTAAATCAATTACTTCCGCCGGTGTGAGTCCTGATTTATACATCAGGTTAAGTGAGGCAATAATGGTCTGATGAATGGATTTTTTACTCTCTTCATCTGTCAGTCCTATTTTGCTTCCAATATCCGACAGTTCCTTCCACTGGAACCAGAAATAGGTTGGCAGCATTGCCGATATTATGGCATAGCTTTCCAGCTTTTCTTCCGATACTTCAAAAGTATATCCCAGGACCTTCAGCATATTCATAACTTCCTGTTTCTTCTCACTGTCGAAGCCGGAAGAAAAGGTGACCGGATTATACCCTTCATTTATATAGGAGGTCGCATTGGGAATAAGCCGTGCGATGTTCTTCACCTGCTCAAGCTTTGAGTAAAGCTTAACAAGATTGATCTTTGGAGCCAGTGATATAATAATTGCATCATTCTTTACCCGGCCTTTGATCAGCTCAAGAGTATCTATAACTACTGGCGGATGCAATGCAATAAATACAATCTCCTGTTCCGCTACAGTGCCGGCATCTCCCGTCTGTATCTCAGGATATGTTTTTTTCAGGTTAGCTAAAACATCAGCATTGGTATCTGTTACTATTATTTTGCCGAATCCGGCATTTTTGTTTTTAAATGCCTGCAGAAGAATTTTTGTCACTCTCCCGCCACCGATAAAACCGATTGAGTGTTTCATAGTTTATAATTTTATATGTCTGTCTGTAATCGTGAATATAATAGTCTAAATCGCTTGAAAATCAATTTAATTACCCCAGCCCCAAGGGGAGTAAATTGATTTTCTTCGCTCCCCCTGGGGTCGGGGTGAACGAAGAAAATCAATGGACCCTTGTATCTGATTCCTGATACTCATTTAGTTTTAAAAGTTTTTAATCATTTGAAAGATTATATTTTACTTTTATATCGACAGTGTCTTTTATGGAACCTTCCACGGCTGCCAATCCGGAGCCAACAGTTGTCATCCACCTGAAATTAAATTTTGCAAAGTGGTCGTTTCTGCTCTTGTAATCATATTCAGGAAGATGGCAGAGATTACAATCAGCTTCAATAACACCTGACCGGTTCCAGTGAGCCTGAAAATAGTCACCATCAAAATTGTTTATTCCTCCGGCTGTATATCCTAATGAATCCATATATTTGTCGTAACGGAATCCCTCTCCGTCATATTCCAGAGGACCACCTCCGGGATGGCAGGTAGCACAACCATTAGTAATGAAAGTAAAAGAGGTCATGTCCATTTCTTTGGCTGAGCTGTTATTTTTCTTATTCATAAATATCTCATTAAATTTTCTTCCTGTCGCCTGTTGCCTGTCGCCTGCCGCCTTCCCTCGGTTTAAGCTGGCACATACATGAACCAGAGAGACGAGCAGTAATATCAGTTGTCACAGGTAATCTGTCTCTTTCCCAGTCAACTATCCCACCAGCCATATTTGCCACATTTTCATATCCATGTTCTATCATAAACAGAACACTTTCACGGCTGTTAAGGCCTACAGCATCTGCAAATATCAGCGGAATGTCATGAGGCAGCTGATTATAAGTTCTGTCAAGTTCACTGAATGGTAAATAAAGAATGCCCGGAATATCAATCATTTTGAAGCTGTTCATATATTCTTCCCTTACATCAACAATAACAGCTCCATGTTTGCTTAGCTCATAGCATTCAGAAGGAGTAAGATTCAGGACACCATTAGAAGTAAAGCCGGTATTAAAGAGTGTTTTCCTCATTCCCCGGTAGTTACTTATTTTTTTTTACCTTATCGGTTTTTGTCAGCTCCTTGAATAGTTTCCTTGCAAGTTTCCAGTTTTCCGGATTAATGCAGTACTTAATCCTTGGCGGTTCAAAGCTACCTTGTATCAGTCCTGCGCTTTTAATCTCAGTCATATGCTGTGATACTGTTGAATCGGCAAGCGGTATCTCCTTTGATACTTCATTAAAGCAGCATGTATCGAGTGATGCCAGGTGACGAAGTATTGCTATTCTTGCAGGATGAGCCATGGCTTTGGCAAATCTTGCCAGCCGTATATCCTCTTTTGAGAACTGTGATGTTTTAGAAGGTGCCATATTTTCATTTTATTTTTAATAAATCACAGGAACTTAATGTTGCCTCAGGGCCATTTTTTGGCTTGAGCACGTAATTAGTAAATATACGAATGATTTTTAAATAAACCAATGACCTTTATAAATAAAAATAATCCTTATTGCATTAAATCATTTTAAACTTCTCAAGATAGCTTTTTATATAAGAATCCTTTGTTTTTGACTTGTACTGCATTATGAATCTGGGATTTTCGAGGGGTTCTATCCTTTTAAAGAAATGATATTCATTATTGAGCTTTAAAAGAAAACTAAAGTTCTTGCCAGTTCCCAGGCAGAAACAAATATCACTCTCAATGCCAAACTCAAGCTGCCTGGCTATTGATTCAATAATAAATCCGGAAACTGCATCAGTGAGTTTCCTGCTGTTATAGTAATTGTAATTGATTTCCCTGCCTGTTTTACTTTTCGATGTGAATCCAAGCGGGCTGACTGAACTGATGAAGAAATCCCTGTAAAATTTTTCAGGTCCCCCGTAATGTTCAATCATCTCATAGATAAACACTGATGATGTTTCCCGGGTTTTCAATCCCGGTATTGACAATCCGCATTTTTCTTTCAGCCTGACCGTGTCAGTAAAAGGGATCCCTGTTGCCCCGGCACCGAATCTTC
>CAYNGW010000045.1:5719-12373 GCA_964396955.1 uncultured Rikenellaceae bacterium
TTCAGCCTGACCGTGTCAGTAAAAGGGATCCCTGTTGCCCCGGCACCGAATCTTCCGGGATTGATGCCAAGGATCAGATGCCTTATCCTGTTATCACTGTAAAATTTCCGGTAGAATTGCGAAACTGCATATATTACTTCCCTGTTGTTACTGAACGGATTCATTATGGAAATCCCTTCAGGAAGTGATCCTGTAAAATCAAGATCGTTGCAGAAAGAAATTATTCTATCCGCAAAGGTTGTCATGGAATGATTCAGTTCTTAACGCAGCGGACAGAATATTTGTTCACCTTCTCCGAACCATGTATATCCGGCATGTCGCTTTTCCTTGAGATATCTATTACAGGGTGGCTGTTCAGAACAAGGTATGAGAAATATTCCGCTTCGCTTTCATTATATTCCGTTGAGGTCCATAAGTATGCGCTTTCATCCATTTCTGTGAATGTCCCTTCATAATTCTGCATTCCTGCCAGCTTGATATCAAAAGAGACCGGTCCGGATCCTTTCCTCTCCCATGCTTCATCCATATCAAAATGGCTTACCAGAGCATGAAATTCTGATCCGGACGGAAGATGCCAGCCGTCAGGACATGCTTTCATAGCAGTCTTCCATTCATATAACACCCCGTATGAAGGAACGTTATTGGGGTCATTGTCAAAGTAGTATGCATCGCTCCCCGGAACAATATACTTAATGTTTTCTGCCATCCAGGTTGCACCGGCAACAGTAATTGTCCTGTAGGAAATACCATCACGCGGATCGGTGAATTTATTCTGAGCCGACAGGTTCAGATAAAACACCGAAACAATCAGGATCACTATTATTCTTTTCATTTTAAAAATTCCCTTCGTTAAGCTTATTGATAAATCAATGGTTTATAAGTCTTTAAATCCGTACTTCAGGCCGGATATAATAATCTGCAAAATTAAGCAACACCAGAAAGAAGAACGTTAGAAAAAATAAAATGTTATCAACGCTGCATTATAATTTTTAACAAGCAAATAACGGATACATTTTATAAATGAGTAACTTTGGGCGCTTTAACATCAGGAATTCATCACTATGGCGGGTAATGATTTAATAAAACCTTATGGCGAAAAGCAGATGGCTTTCGATAAGCGGTATCTCGAAATGGCTCTTATCTGGGCACAGAACTCTTATTGCATAAGGAAACAGGTGGGCGCTCTCATTGTGAAAGGCAGAATGATAATCTCAGACGGTTATAACGGAACACCTACCGGCTTTGAAAATGTCTGTGAGGATGAAAATAATGTTACAAAGCCATATGTTCTTCATGCTGAGGCAAATGCCATAACAAAAGTTGCCAAATCAAACAATTCAAGCGAAAACGCCACGCTGTACGTTACAACATCCCCATGCATGGAGTGTGCAAAGCTTATTATCCAGTCAGGAATCAGGAGAGTTGTTTATTGCAACAGATATCGCATAACTGACGGACTTGATCTTCTCAAGCGCGCCGGAATAGAACTTGTATATATTGATCCCGAAAAAGGTATTTATGAACAACAATAATTCCAAAAGGAGCATTTTTCTTCCTCTCATGCTGGCGGGATCGCTGATCGCGGGTATTATTATTGGTATATATCTTCCGGGTAAAGACAGTACTGTTCAGAGTTCAAGCATAAGAATAAAAAGTGACAAAATAAACAGTCTCCTGAATGTTATTGAATCGAGTTATGTCGATACCGTGAACCGTAAAGAGCTGGTTGAATCAGCAATTCCTGCCATTCTGAAAAAGCTTGATCCTCATTCGGTTTATATTCCCGCCAAGTATCTTGCACGGGCCAATGAGCCCCTCAAGGGTAATTTTGAAGGGATCGGCATATCATTTAATATGCTCACCGACACTATTCTTGTAATCAGTACCATTCCCGGCGGTCCTTCCGAAAAGCTTGGACTAAAACCGGGTGATAAGATATTGTATGTCAATGATTCTCTTGTTGCCGGAAGAGGAATAGATGATGAAAAGGTGATGGGTATGCTCAAGGGCCCCAGGGGAACAGTGGTGAGGGTAAAGATCCTGCGCAAAGGGTACAACGATCTTCTGACATTCAATATTACCCGCGATAAGATTCCTATTTACAGTGTTGACGTTGCATATATGGTAAATAAGAACACCGGGTATATACGGATAAACAATTTTGCTGTCACTACCCACGAAGAGTTCATGAAAGGTCTGAGGGAACTCAAGGAACAGGGAATGACAAAGCTTATAATCGACCTGCGCGGCAATTCGGGAGGCGTGATGGATGCTGCCGTACTGATAGCAAATCAGTTCCTTAAACAGGGACAGCTTATAGTATTTACCGAAGGGCGCAAACAACCCAGAACTGAAGCCAGGGCAACGGGAAACGGGGAATTTGAAACCGGTGATCTTGTTATAATGATTGATGAATTGAGCGCCTCAGCCAGTGAGATTCTTGCAGGAGCCATCCAGGATAACGACCGCGGTACAATAATCGGAAGGCGCTCATTCGGTAAAGGACTGGTACAGGATCAGGTGTTATTTCCTGACGGATCAGGTATGAGGCTCACAATAGCAAGATATTACACACCAACAGGCCGGTCAATTCAAAAACCTTATGACAACGGATTCGATGAATATCTTAATGACCTGAATATCAGATTTGACAGAGGTGAGTTTGAAGTCTCAGACAGCATACACTTTACCGATTCACTGAAATTCACAACTCCCGGCGGCAGAACAGTATTTGGCGGCGGCGGCATTATGCCTGATAAATTTGTCCCTGTTGATACTTCAGACATATCTCCTTACTTTCTGAAAGCAAGGCCGTTTATTTACCAGTTCGCTTTGACATATACCGAAACCCACAGGGATATTTTGAAAAAATACACTGAATCAGGCGAACTTGAAAAGCATCTTGACAAGCAGCAGCTCCTGACCCAGTTTACAGGATTCGCATCGAATAGTGGTATCAAAACCGATCCCGAAGGACTGAAAATCTCTGAAAAATTAATCCATACCCAGCTTAAAGCCTATATTGCCCGGAACATACTGGAGAATAAAGGCTTCTACCCTATCTGGGAGGATATAGATACTACGCTGAAATATGCGATAGAGTATCTGAACAATTGAACACAAATTTAGTGAAGCTGGTTATTATCTTGCAGTCTTGCGGTCTTACAGTCTTACAAGTCTTTTCATAAAGGATTCTATAACTTCAAGTGACAATTCTTCCTCTTCAATAAATCCCACATGACCGGAATTTTTTAAAATAACCAGTTCAGCATTTTGCGGCAATCTGACTTTTGTCTGTGCCATTTCACAATTAATATAGTTATCCATTGCTCCGAGGATCCAGAGGCAGGGAACTTTCCCCTCTTCCATTACGGCCTGTCTTGAAGGTCTTGCCATCATGCCCCTGAGAACTGCAATTATTCCGTCGCCGGGTATTGATGAAGCAATTTCTTTTAACCGCTGAACCGCGGCCCGGAACTTCTGAAGATTAAACGTAGCGAACATCTTCACTACGTTTTCCGGATACATAAGGTCCTTTTTCCCTGCTTTTACCAGAGCTATTTCCCTTTCTCTTTTTTCAATGGCTTCAGGAGTATCTGCAAGAGGATGTGAATGGAACAGACAATATCCTGATAACATTCCGGGAAAGAGATCTGCAAAAGCAAGGACGACATACCCGCCGAGAGAATGACCGGTTAAAAATGCTTTCTTTATACCCAGACTTTCAAGAAGTCCTTTTATTCTTTCAGCCAGCAGCTCCATGGTTTGTGTCTCCCCTGAGATATCTGATCTGCCATGTCCGGGCAGGTCAACATTTATTACCCTGTATTCCCCGGCAAGCCTGCGGGCAAAATTATCCCACACCTCTGACGTCTCAAGATAACCATGTATGAGGACTATTACTTTGCCCTTGCCCCTGTCAGTATAGTGGATCCTGCCGGTTTTGTATTGAAAAAAATTTGTCATGGGTATTCGTTTTTGTAAAATTATTTTAATTAAGTGAGAAATGCTTATTGTTAATATGATTAATTAAATCTATTTTTATAAACGACTGTCCCGGAACATAGAACTAACAAGTAAATATCTCATAACCAATGAATAAGGTTTTATTTTCATCAATTTCCAGGAAATTTACAATGGCACTTGCCGGACTTTTTCTTCTGCTGTTTTTGCCTGTCCATCTTATTATCAATCTCCTGCTTCTTAAAAGCGATCCCGGTCCCTTTAATGAAGCTGCCGATTTCATGGCAACTTTTCCGCTTATAAAGATTGTCGAAATTGTTCTTTTCGCAGCACTGATAATACATTTTTCCTGGGGCATCTATATTCAGATCAAAAACTGGTTTTCCCGCCCGATAGGATATGCCGGTGGCAATAAATCTGAGACATCGTTTTTCTCAAAATTCATGATATGGACCGGAGCTGCAGTTCTGACTTTCCTTGTCCTTCACTTCTTCAATTTCTATTTCATGAAGCTGGGACTGGTTCAGGGTAATCCTGAGGATTTCTATTCGGTAGCTCATGATCTTTTCAAAATACCGGCATACAATTATATCTATCTTGTCTGTTTTGCCCTTCTCGGGCTTCATCTTTTTCATGCCTTCTCTTCAGCATTCCAGACCCTGGGGCTGAATCACAGGATATGGACGCCGGTTGTAAAGGCTGTCGCATGGATCTATGCCATATTAATACCGGCCGGTTTTGCATTTATTTCGTTAACGCTCTGGCTATTCAGATAGAAAATATTTTAACCATGGGAAAACTTATTTCAAAGATACCTGACGGTCCGCTGGCAAATAAATGGACCAGATACAAAGCAACCGCAAAGCTGGTCAATCCTGCCAACAAAAAAAAGCTTGAGGTAATTGTTGTTGGGACAGGGCTGTCCGGGGCAGCGGCAGCTTCAGCCCTTGGAGAGCTTGGCTACAGGGTAAAGAATTTCTGTTACCAGGATTCTCCCCGCAGGGCCCATTCTGTTGCCGCTCAGGGCGGTATTAATGCTGCAAAGAACTATCAGAACGACGGAGATTCTGTTTACCGCCTGTTCTATGATATGATAAAAGGTGGTGATTACAGGGCCCGTGAAGCTAACGTATACAGGGCAGCCGAGGTAAGCAATGATGTGATTGATCACTTTACAGCCCTGGGGGTTCCGTTTGCCCGTGATTACGGAGGAACTCTTGATACCCGATCTTTTGGAGGCGTACAGGTATCACGGACATTCTATGCAAAAGGACAAACCGGTCAGCAGTGTCTTCTTGGCTGTTATTCCTCCCTTAACAGGCAGATAAAAAAAGGAAATGTCATAATGTACCCGCGGCGCGAAATGCTTGACCTTGTTGTTATTGACGGAAAAGCCAGAGGTATTTTAGCACGTAATCTCCTGACAGGTGAAATAGAACGGCATGGGGCACATGCAGTGGTCCTGGCAACAGGAGGTTACGGTACAATTTATTATCTCTCAACACTTGCAGTAAACTCAAATGCTTCGGCAGCATGGAAGGCACACAGGAAAGGTGCATTTTTCGCTAATCCCAGCTTTGTCCAGATCCATCCTACCTGTGTTCCCCAGCTGAATGAATTTCAATCGAAGCTGACCCTAATGTCGGAGTCACTTCGCAATGACGGCCGTGTATGGGTTCCGAAAACGAAAGATGATACTCGTCCGGCAAATGATGTACCTGAAGAAGAAAGGGATTATTTTCTCGAAAGAAGATATCCTGCTTTTGGCAATCTTGTGCCACGAGATGTTGCTTCGCGAGCCGCAAAAGAGCGGTGCGATGCCGGTTATGGGGTTGGTGAGACAAAGCTTGCAGTTAATCTTGATTTCAGGGATGCAATTAATAAACAAGGGAAAAAAGCCATCGAAAATAAATACGGGAACCTGTTCGAGATGTATAAAACAATTACCGGAACAGATCCCTATGAGGAGCCCATGCGGATATATCCGGCTGGTCATTATACCATGGGAGGACTATGGGTTGATTATGAACTGATGACAACAATACCCGGACTTTACGCAATAGGAGAGGCAAACTTTTCTGATCACGGGGCTAACCGGCTGGGTGCAAGCTCCCTGATGCAGGCGGCCGGGGATGGCTATTTTGTACTTCCAAACACAATAAGCAATTACCTGGCCGAGGAGATCCGTGTTCCAAAGATCTCAACCGATAAGCCGGAATTTGCCGATGCTGAAAAAGCAGCTGTCGAAAGACTTATTAAGCTTGTTTCCATAAAAGGGAAACAGACTGCAGCATCATTTCATAAAAGGCTTGGGAAAATAATGTGGGACTATGTTGGCATGACACGGAATGAGCAAGGACTGAACAAAGCGTTTGGCATGATAAAGGAATTGCAGGAAGAGTTCTGGAAGGACCTGATCATTCCCGGAACTGCAAATGAACTGAATATGGAGCTGGAAAAGGCAGGCAGGGTTGCTGATTATTTTGAGCTTACTCAACTGCTTATCACTGATGCACTTAACAGGAAGGAGTCATGCGGTGCTCATTTCAGGGAGGAGTACCAGACACCTGACGGCGAAGCTATGAGGAACGATGCTGAATTTGCCTATGTAGCTGCGTGGGAATATGCCGGCGAGGGGAAACCTCATATTCTGCACAAGGAAGAACTGAAGTTTGAGGAGGTTGAAATGAA
>CAYNGW010000046.1:0-12239 GCA_964396955.1 uncultured Rikenellaceae bacterium
CACGTTTCCTCCAACTTATGTCTGTCTGATATGTTGACTGCATGGCAAGATACCTAATGTATGTAGACGGATAGCGAAGGGCTCCCTGTCCGGAAATACGAAAGCATGCGCCAACTGTCCCTGTTATTTTATTTTTTTTGTAAAGAGAAACAAATCTTATCTGATCCCCGTAGGCTGAAATGCGCGAAGCAATATTCTGGAGTGAAAATCTTATGCCGCCTTCAGATCCCTGGACAGAATGATTCAATATATCCAGGATTCCTTCGCTGGCATGGTCCGTTACTTTTACTTCAAGGCCTTGAAAATCCAGAATGCTTTTCTCCAACATTTATTTTTCCCCTTTTCAGTTTGTTGTTTTATTATCAAGGCTGCCGAAGACTCTCTGAAGCAGCGGAGTAATCCTTGCAGAAACTTCTTTTCTTATTTTCAGTTCTTCTGCCTCAACTTTTGAAAACATGCCTGATAATGCCCTGGTGGTAAGATAATCATCCAGGTTTGTGTTTACTGGTTTCAGATTTGCCAGTTTGCCGGCAATTGAATTGGCTACCGTGTTCCATTTTGATGTAAGTGTTTCCCAGGAGCTTCCAGTGGAAATATTCCCGACTATTTTTTTTTCTGTAGATGCCTGTATTTTAGGCTTATACAAATTATATAATTCGTTGTAAGTGGTGTTTTTCAGATATATTGTGGCTGCATTATCAGCGCCGTTGAGAATTCCGAATGCATCCTGTATGGTCATTTGTGTTACACTGTTTACGAAAATCGGGGCAACTTCCTTTGCTGCATCTTCTGCCGCCCTGTTTATTCTGAGTATTACATCCTCAAGAAGCTGGTCGCCTCCGGGAATTTTTGAAATATTGTCGACTATTATTTTGGCTTCATCGGGCAGAAGGATCTTAAGTGCTGCATCTCCGTAATATCCGTTTTCCATGGCAAGTTTCCCTGCAGCATTTTTCGCACCTGTAGTAAGAGCCTCCTTTAGTCCGTTGACAACCTCGGTTTCAGTCAGGGGCAAAGGGCCGCTGACAGACTGAAGAACGTTCAGAAGCTCAGCGCAGCCAGTGAATACAAGCATCAGAAAAATGAATAATACTGTTCTTGCTTTCATATTGGCAGGTTTTATTTGTTTTCAGCAGATCAGTTGACGACAGGCAGCAGGGCTGATGAAATAATCAGGTCTTCAGGATTTGTGATTTTGATATTTTCCCGGTTCCCGTCAACAATGTTGATCTTTACTCCTGTCTTTTCAAGAACTGTTGCATCGTCCGTAAATTCGGGCAGGTATTCCTGAAGATACGCTTTCTTTATAAGCTCTGCATCAAATACCTGCGGCGTCTGTACCTGTTTTACCTGTAACCTGTTAATAGGCTTGCTGCCTTCCTCGGTCACCATTCTTAAAGTGTCTGATGGTGAAATTACAGGTATAGCATTACCGAGTTTTCCCGCTGTCTCGAAACATCTTTTTATGGTTTCAACGGATACAAACGGCCTTACCCCGTCATGAATTGCAACCAGTCCGGGAGTGTCAACAAATTTCAACCCGTTCCTGACGGAAAAAAACCTGGCCTTACCTCCTTTTACCAGTGTATGCTGAATATTAAACGAATATTTATTCTGCAGCTCGCCCCAGAACCTGAGCTGGTTTTCCGGAAGAACAGTGATTATCTCAATATTTTCATCAAATGCCTTGAATCTTTCAAGCGTATGCATCAACACAGGCTTCCCGGCAAGCTCCAGGTACTGTTTGGGGACCTCAGCGTGCATCCGTTTACCGGTCCCGCCTGCAACTATGACTGCATATAATTTCATTCCCTGGTATATAAAAATCGCTTAATACTTCTTTTCGGGGTTTTTGCAAATTCCTCAGGATGTATTCTGAACTTGCTTACAGCCATGAATTCCGGTATACTTTCATTGACCGATTTCCTGGTTTCCTCAAGGATATTCGTAAGCCGTTCTTCAGAGATATTATCCCTCTTCATCACTTCGTAATCGGGATAAATCAGTGCGACAAGTTTATTGTCCTCTGAAATGACCAGTGATTCAGCAATATAATTCAAATTGTTCAATACGGCTTCAATTTCTTCGGGAAAGATGTTTTTCCCTGAAGGTCCAAGGATCATAGCTTTGCTTCTTCCCTTGATGAAGATATTTCCTTCCTTGTCAATAATTCCAAGATCGCCGGTATGCATCCAGCCGTTTTCGTCAATTATTTCCCTGGTGGCTTTTTCATTTTTGTAATATCCCGTCATCACGTTTTCTCCCTGCAGGATTATTTCTCCTATCTGGTTTTGAGGATCAGGGGAATCGATCTTAACGTCCAGTGTATCAACAGCACGGCCGGAAGCTCCCAGTTTAGTAGTATCCCATGAGGCATAGCTGATCAGCGGACCACATTCTGTCATTCCATAACCAACAGTAAACCTGAATCCTATCTTCCTGAAAAATGCTTCTGCTTCGGGATTAAAAGGAGCCCCGCCAATAACGATCACATTGAATCTTCCGCCGAATGTATCTGTCAGTTTTTGCCTGATCTTGTTATGAAGGATTTTATTCACTCCCGGGATTGCCAGCAGGAGCTTCATATGCGGTTTGTTTATTACAGGAAGCAGCTGTTTTTTGAAGATCTTTTCAATAACAAGAGGAACCGAAAGAATGAGTTTGGGCCGTATCTCCTTAAAGGCCTGGACTATAATCGCAGGTGACGGAGTCTTGGAAAGTATGGTGATATGACATCCGAAGGTAAAGGGGAACAGGAATTCGAATGCACATCCATATGTGTGGGCAAGAGGCAAAAATGAAACAAGAGGATCACCGGGTTTAAGGGGCATGTTATTCTGTGCGAACCTTACATTAGCTGCAAGGCTGTTGTGTGTTATCATAACCCCTTTTGAAAACCCGGTGGTTCCTCCGGTATAACTTATCACGGCCAGTTTATCGTTGGTGATATCAGAAAATTTTATGTTTTCAGGCTTAAGGTCAGGGTATGCTTTTGAATATTTTTCATCAAGCTTCGACCAGGTCTCTTTTACTTTGTCGTTTCCTGAAGTGATCATTTTAAAAGAATCCAGGGATATTATACTGGATATTTCCGGCATTTTTGCACAATCAAGCAATTCAAATATTTTATCGTCGATAATAAGAAGTTGTGCATCGGAATGATTAATCAGATTTGTCAGATCTTCCGGTTTAAAATCGGGAAGGATGGGTACCATCACTGCTCCATAGGTCACGGTGGCAAGATAGATAATACACCAGTTTGCAGAATTTCTTCCTACAAGGGCTATCTTATCGCCTTCCTTAACTCCCGATTCTTTAAAAAAGATATGAAATCTCAGGATATGTTCAGCAATCTGCTTATAGGTCAGGCCTGGTTCCTTATAATTTGACAAAGCTTCAATGGACCAGTTTTGCCTGATACTTTGTTCGATATAGCCAACCAAACGTTCCTTGATCATAGTTTCTTGATTTTAGTTAATTTTAACAAAGTTACGATATGGAACACAATTATGCCTGGTACAGATACTCCTTTTTTAGCTTGTCGGGAGTCTCTTATATAAAGAACATTATCAGTATCATTATGGTTGAAAGAACGTTCACAATTGTAAAAAAATAGTTATATCCTTCACGTTTTTTGCTGAACTGTCCCAGCTTGCGTGCCAGAATCCCGATAGTGGGAACAAACAAAACTACCAGAAATGCGAAGAATTCGATTCCGAAGAATACCTCTTCAAGGCCTCCTTTCACCAGGGCTGACAGATAAACCACAATAAGCAGGACAAGCAAATAGAACAGATAGCTGATCTTAAGCATGAGCGTGGAAACAAGTCTTCGTTTATGAAGCTGGTGCGGCCGCAGGTATGCATAGGCCAGTGAAAAAATAATAACAATAAAAACGATACCAAGAATGTGATTCAGTATTTCGTTGAAATTTGCCATTTGTTTTATCATTAATCTGAGCATTATTATTCCATATTGGACCAGACAAGTGAACTTGCGCCAAGAACAGCAGCATTCCTGGCATTCAGCTTTGAAGGAAGCAGTTTTACCTTACCTCTGTAAATGCTTAGCAAATACTCCTCCAAATATTTTTTTGCGGGTTTGAAAATAAGATCTTTTGCCATGGCGAGTCCTCCGAACAGGAATATTGCTTCGGGCTCAGTG
Source organism: uncultured Rikenellaceae bacterium (assembly GCA_964396955.1). Lineage (GTDB taxonomy): Bacteria > Bacteroidota > Bacteroidia > Bacteroidales > VadinHA17 > LD21. The sequence continues at coordinate 4,165 of CAYNGW010000046.1, forward strand.
TGGGATACGACATCTGCAAGTTTATATCCCAGTATTTTGCCAGTATGCTCAAAGGCTTTTATTGCAAGCTTATCGCCTTTTTTAGCGGCCCTGAAGATCATTTCTGCGTCAATTTCATCAAAGCTGTATTTCCTGAATTCACTTGGCTGCCGGCTGTCTGCCAGCATTTTAATAAAAGTCCTCTTTAGTCCTGTTGCTGAAACGTAGGTCTCAAGGCATCCTTTTTTGCCGCAACCGCACTCGCGTTCAGAAGGTTCCATTCGAACAGGGGTGTGACCGATTTCACCCGCAAAACCACCATGTCCGTACATCAGCTTTCCGTCGACGACAAAGCCGCTGCCAAGTCCCGTGCCAAGGGTAATCACAACAAAATCTTTCATTTTTTTTGCCCCTCCGTAGATCATTTCACCAACAGCTGCAGCATTTGCATCATTGGTGACGATAACCGGAAGACTGGTATGCGTGTGAAAAATATCCGAAAGAGGGATTATCCCTTTCCATGGCAGCGCTGCTGAATATTCTATTGTTCCCTTGTTTATATTTCCCATCGGGGCGCCGATCCCGAAACCTTTTAATTCAAATTCCTGCTTTATCTTTTTCCCGGTCGCAGCAATTTTATCGTACAATGCAGCAACATATCCTTCCGCCTTTTCATAATTACAGGTAGCCATCCTGCCTTCCTCAATAATATTGCCTTCCCTGTCGACAAAGCCAAAAACCGTATTTGTCCCGCCAATATCAATACCAACAGCAAGTTTCTTTTTTGCCATCTTTTCAGATTAAACCTCTTACTCCTGTAAATATACCATATAACTGATTACAAAAAGTCTGTTTAATGATTTTTCAGGGCTGATCCTGGTGTTGTTATGCCTTCCTGTTCCTGCCCCGATCAGGTCCGGATATGGTGTTGTGAATGCTATCTTGCTTACTTCCAGGACCTTCATCATCTGTTATGCGTTATTTCTTCAGATCGTTCCAGATAAGCGCGGCAGAACCCATGACAGCGCCCTTGCTTTCAGGAATGCCTGATGCGAGTATCTTCACAGTATCTTTCATCAGTATATAGTTGTTCTCTCTGAGATACTTTCTTGTCGGAGCAAAAAGCATTTCACCGGCGTTGGCAAGTCCGCCAAACAGTATTATGGCTTCAGGACTTGAAAATACTATTGAATTTATTATTCCGAATCCGAGCATTTCGGCAGTTATATTCATTGCTTTAACGGCTATCGGGTCTTTTTTGGCTGCCGCTTCGGCAATTTTCTTTGATGTGAGCTTTGCCGGCGGAATATCCCTTAACGGGCTCTCATCCCTCATTTCGCTCATAAGCTCAAGTACTGTCCTTACAAGACCGGTAGCAGAACCATATGCTTCAAAACATCCTTTTCGTCCGCAACCGCATTCTCTCCCTCCAGGAACAACTGTCATGTGTCCGAGTTCTCCGGCGAAACCTGTATGGCCGTAAACCATCTTGCCGTCAATGACAATTCCGCTTCCAAGGCCTGTGCCTAATGTCAGAACAATAAAATTCTTCATTTTCTTTGCAACGCCAAATATCATCTCTCCCATTGCTGCAGCATTGGCATCATTTGTCATAACCACTGGAACATTTATTTTCTTCCTGATAAGATCAGCAAGAGGTACAATCCCTTTCCATGCCAGATTGGGTGCATGCTCAATGGTTCCCCTGTGATAATTTGCATCAGGGGCTCCTATTCCTATTCCCATCAGTTTATATTCCTTATCGGCTGCTGTAAGTTTTTTAATCCCGGTACAAAGTGCCTGAACAAAATCATTGATCTTCGGATAATCAGTCGTTATGAAATTGTTTTCAGATAATACTTTGCCTTTTTCATCAACAAGGCCGAATCTTGTATTTGTTCCGCCAATGTCAACACCTGCAACTACCTTTTTCATTTTTATAAGTTTTAATCATTAATTTATTATTTCTATCTGCCCGGACTTGGCCGGGGTATGTTTTTCAGCTTTTTATAATTCTTTTCGCTTATATTCCAGTCCTCGTCATGGACCCAGTTTTCCTTTATTTCCAGCTCTTTTGAAAAAAATGAGACAGGTTCCGGCTGTATTCCTAAATTATAATTACCGGTTGTCCATTTTCCGTCATTGTTAAAATCATATATTACCCTGATCCTGTATAAACCTTTATCAAGCAGGGGGAATTCGATTTTTCCATCTTTGCTCATCAGTGTTTCTCTTACTAATTTTTCATTTTTATCAAGAAGCTGGATTATCCTGTTGCCTTCATAACCGGTGATATTCAATACAAGCTTCCCGAATGATGTTTCCTCCCTTAACGAAAATTTGCTTCCTGTTGAATCGGAAGATTCTCCGTATATATTACCGAAGGCAGCAGAATCAGCAATATAAAGATAATTTTTCTTCTGATCCAGATCCACATTCAGGGTGATCCTGCATGAATTTGCGCTGTCCTTCATAAAGCTGAACGGAATTTTGATTTTTTCAGCTTTCTTTAATTCATAAATCCTGATCTTTGACGTATCAGGTAATCTCAATGGCGTCTGGGATTGAAAAACAATTTTCTCACCGGGCCGGAGAGGGTCTGCTGAAAGATTGGATTTAACGGTGTATGGTGCCGGTTTAACTTTTGTTCTTGCTGAACGGGATACCAGGTACCGCATGGATATCGTGTCCGTGCTTTCAGCTGTCACACCTGTAGTATCAGTATAGGGATGCCTGACAATTGTATTGATCACCGGCTGCAAATATAAGGTGCTGTCGGTGAGCCAGACCTGTATTGTATCATTATTTTTGCTCCTTTCCACAAAATATGAATCTCCGGCACTTTCGGGGATTGAAAAATCAAAAGTCCGGTCGCCGGGAGGCAGGGAGAGCGTATAGGTAAGCAGGTAGGGCAATGTCCTGGAAGAGGATGTGAGATAATGCAACCGTCTTTCGTGCTGAAAAAGGATAAGTTTGTACTCTCCCTTTATGTATGCAGTATCAGCAGTTTTAGACTTAGGCGTTTTCACTTTGACAGTATCCTTCCTGACAGGAAGATAGTTCTTTTCGCGAGAGACCTCAATTGGTGCTTCCAGGAAAGCCATTTCTTCATCCTGAAGATTAAAATTCCTGCTGTTATCTTCATCTTTCAGTGCATACAGCCTGTACTTACCCTCTTTCACATTGTCGATCCTGAAATATCCGTTCTTGTCCGTCCTGGAAATATAATCCGGAAGAGTATCTTTAACCGCTGAAGCTGACAGGTCGCTGTAAAGAAGGATCAACGGGGTTTCAGGAACATCCAGAACAAAAGCATAAAACACATTGCCTGTAACGGAGAGGGAATCAATAACCGGACCCGTGGAAAAAACAAATTGTAAATTATTATATACATTTCCCTCATTAAGGTCCCTGACTGCATCCTGAAAAATAAATGAATAGGTTGTGCTGTCCCTGAGCTGATCTTCATATTCAACAATTATGCTCTTCCCTTTGACAGAGACCTCGGGTTTCTTTTTCATGGGAGGAGAAACCATGAATTTTTCGTTTATTTTATCCAGGACGACATATTCATCAAAAGTAATTTCAATCTTCTTCCCGTAAAAGAATTTTGAACCCATGACAGGATTGCTTTTGACGATTACGGGCGGTTTTTTATCTCTTGGGCCGCCTGCAGGAGAGCTTACCTTTGCACAACCGGCTATCAGGATATGGGCCAGAATGATAGTAAGTGTATGCTTGAAAATGCTCCGGCTCATCAATATACCCTGGATTTTGTGAAATACAAACATAAATATTTTTTTATTGAAAATTCCTGTAATTCAAATAAAACCTGAATGTATTCTGTTCACAGAATGTGCACTAAAATTTTATTTTTTACCTTTGGAAATCTTAATACCATACTGATTATGCACTTACTTGTTATTCCATGGGATGTAAATCCTGAAATATTCCGTATCGGCTCCTTTGCAGTACGATGGTACGGACTGCTGTTTGCTTCTTCTTTCCTGTTTGGATATATAATTCTGAGCAGAATCTTCAAAAATGAAAATCTTAGTGATGCGCTTCTCGATAAGCTGACAGTTTATGTGGCTATAGGCACCATTGTCGGTGCAAGACTCGGACACTGTCTTTTTTATGAACCGGGTTATTACTTTTCAAATCCTGTCGAAATATTGAAGATCTGGCATGGCGGACTTGCCAGTCACGGCGCTGCAATCGGCATAATAATATCCATTTGGCTTTTTTCAAGAAATGCAAAAAGGGATTTTACATGGACCATTGATCGCGTCGCCATCGTTGTTGCTCTTTCGGGCTTGTTTATAAGAACGGGCAACCTGATGAATTCAGAGATATACGGAGTTGAAACGACACTCCCCTGGGGATTTGTTTTTTTGCGTAATGGTGAGACTGCACCAAAACATCCCACCCAGATCTATGAAGCGCTCTCTTATCTGTTAATCTTTTTGCTTCTTCTGTGGCTTTACTGGAGAAAAAAAGGCGAATATATCCAGGGTATGCTGATAAGCCTGACGCTTATACTCATCTTTATTGCGCGGTTTTTTATTGAATTTATGAAAGAGGATCAGGTTGAATTTGAATCAACAATGAATCTGAATATGGGACAATGGCTGAGTATTCCGTTTGTGATTATTGGATGTATATGGTTGTATTACAGCCTGAAACAAAAGAAAAGAGCGATTATAAAAAGGTGATCTTATTTCTTCAGTATCCCATTGAACAAAACTTCAAGTATCCCATTAAGACGGTCTTCAATATTCACTTCCTTTTTTTGCCAGAATAATGGGACTTCAAGTCCTTTCAGGCTTGTCTGGATTGCTAATGCCGTATATTCGCTGTTTGCCACACCGAAGACTTTTTTTCTTGCTCCGTGATAAAGTATCAGCCGGATAATTGCAAGTTCCTCACGGTCATAACGTGAGCGTATGTTTTCTATAAAATCAAAGTGATCAAGGTTCTTGTCAAAAATAGCATTGTAATAGTTTGACAGTTTTTCGAACGTTTTCATCCTGACAAAAACATAATTCCTCATCTTTTCCACAGGCGATTCAACTGACTTTATTGCTGTAGTAAGCTCATTTCTAAGCACATCGGCTTCATGCAATACAACCGCTTCAAATATTTCTTCCTTGCTTTTAAAATAGTAATAAATTGAACTTTTACCCATTTTAAGAGCTTTTGCAATTTCATCCATTGTAGTTTTTTTGAATCCGTAACGGCTGAATATCGCTCCTGCTGTTATAATCACCTTGCTTCTAAATTCCTCTTTATTAATCATATATTCAGTTTTAGAGAAGATGCTTAAATTGACTACAAAATTAGGATAATATAAATTGTATTCAAAATTTTCGAATAATCCGGTCGAGAAGTCTAAAAGACAGGTTTGTATTTTTTATTTGAGTAATTTTGATGACGGAATGATTTCATTATGCTTGTAGGCAGTAAAAACTATAAAAGTATCTGGCTTGACAAATCCGATCCTGAGGTTGTCAGAGCAATTGATCAGCAGAAATTGCCGTTTTTTTTTGAGATCACGGAGATGCGCACTGTTGACGATATTTATTATGCAATAAAAGATATGACTATCCGGGGAGCACCGGTTATTGGAGCTGCGGGAGCATTTGGCATTTATCTTGCGACACTTGAAATGACATCCGTGACAAATCCCCGTCTTCATCTTGAAAATGCGGCAAGGTATCTTGTATCATGCCGCCCGACAGCAGTTAACCTGTCGTGGTCAGTGAATTATGTTTTGGAAAAACTTGCCGGGGATATTTCCGGACAATCATTATCAGCAACAGCTTTAAAGACAGCTCTTGAAATATGTGAAAGGGAAGAGGAAAACTGCCGGCAGATCGGTGTTCATGGATTTAAAATCATTGACAGTATAAGTAAAAAGAAAAATAAGAATCCTGTTAATATACTAACCCATTGCAATGCCGGATGGCTTGCATGCATTGATTACGGGACAGTCACATCTCCGGTTTATCTTGCACATGAAAAAGGCATTCCCGTGCATGTATGGGTCGATGAGACAAGACCTCTGAACCAGGGAGCAAGGCTGACTGCATGGGAGCTGGGTCAGGCCGGAGTGCCTCATACGCTGGTAACTGATAATACAGGCGGACATCTTATGCAGCATGGCATGGTGGATATCGTTATGGTTGGCAGCGACCGTACAACACGCAATGGCGATGTGGCCAACAAGATAGGCACATATCTTAAAGCTCTTGCGGCCTTTGATAATAATATCCCGTTTTATTCTGTCTTTCCGTCATCAACACTTGATGTTTCAATTAGTGACGGAGTGACAGAGATCACAGTTGAGGAGCGGGATCCTGAAGAAGTGAAAAATGTGTCAGGCTTTTCCGGGGGAAAGATAGAATCGGTGCGTATCTGTCCTGAAAATACCGCAGCAGCAAACTATGGATTTGATATAACGCCAGCAAAATATATTACCGGCCTTATTACCGAAAAAGGCATCTGTAAACCTGCAGAAAAAAATATTAAAAAAATGTTTTCATATAAATTCAAGTAAAATGGAAGGGGTAGTAAAATTCAATTGTTACTGGAGCCAGTCCGGGCCCGTTATTTCCGATGAACAGTATGAGATAATAAATTACTGGAGAGAGGTGCTATATAATATGGACCTTATCGGGGCCTATGAAAACGGAGTGGCCTTCGGCAACATAAGCATGAGAATAAGAGGCGGCAACCAGTTTATTATAACAGGTTCTGCAACCGGCGAAATACCTGAGCTTGAACCGGGGCATTATGTAAAAGTCAATTCCTTTAATATTGATGATAATGCCGTGCAGTGTATAGGACCATTAAAAGCTTCATCAGAATCTCTTACCCATGCGGCTATTTACCTGGCCGATCCGGGAGCAAATGCAGTTGTCCATGTTCATAACATTGACCTGTGGAATGAGCTCATTTACAAGGTGCCGACAACCAATCCGTCAATGGAATATGGAACCATAGGACTGGCAAAAGATATTTTCCGTCTTTTCAGTGATTCAGATGTGATTGAAAAAAGAATTATTGTCATGGCAGGAGACAGGGCGGGTATTCTTACTTATGGACATGATATGGATGAGGCTGCCAATGTCCTGATGTCATATCTCAGGAAAGAAAAATGATCAAAATCGGAATTATCGGCGGATCCGGACTTGAAAATCCGGATATACTGAAGAATCAGGAACAATATGTTGTCAATACTCCTTTCGGCACACTGGCTTCTCCCTTGCTGACCGGCACCATCTGCAATAAAGAAACAGTAATTCTTTCCAGGCATGGCTGGGATCATACAGTGCCCCCTTCCCAGGTAAATAACCGGGCAAACCTTTATGCACTTAAACAGGCCGGGTGTACGCATATCATTGCCTCAACTGCGTGCGGAAGCCTCAGGGAAGAGATCGGGCGGGGAGACCTGGTGATCCCTGACCAGCTTATTGACTTCACTCATCAAAGGATCCATACTTTTTACGAGGAGTTTGAACCCGGAAGGATGAAGCATACATCGATGCCGGATCCATTTGATGGTAATCTGCGTAGTCTGATTATTTCATCAGCAAAGAATATCGGGCTTAAGATCCACCCTGAAGGGACAGTTATTACAATTGAAGGCCCCCGGTTTTCCACCAGGGCGGAATCAAGGATGTTCCGTCTGTGGGGTGCGGATATAATCAATATGTCGGTTGCTCCGGAGGCTATACTTGCCAATGAGCTTGGTATTCCCTATGCTGTTATAGCCATGAGCACCGATTATGACAGCTGGAAGGAGGATGAGGTTCCTGTTGTCTGGGAAGAGGTTCTTGCTGTTTTCAGCAAGAATGTGAACAATTTTATTCAGCTTCTGCTGGAGGTCATAGGAAGTATCAAATAGTCTTGTCTCTTTACTTTATAATGTTCTTGCAAAATTTCCGACAAATAATTAATATTGCAGTCCGTTTTCTCAACCGGGCCCATAGCTCAGATGGTTAGAGCACCTGACTCATAATCAGGGGGTCGCTGGTTCGATCCCAGCTGGGCCCACGCGCAGGCAGCCGATTGGCTGCCTTTTCCATCACACG
>CAYNGW010000047.1:0-11943 GCA_964396955.1 uncultured Rikenellaceae bacterium
CCCTTCCGTCAAACATGACAGGTTCAATTCCAGCCATACCTATATTCTGAATGACGCGCAGGTGGGTCAGGTATTCCTGTCCGAAAGTCATCCAGAACCTCGCTCTTCTCAGGGTGGGGAAATTCCTGACAAGAGATTCAAGTTCCTCATGATTGATCAGATATGATTCCCTGGTACCGATATCGGGATAATTCAGAGGCTTATGGATCTGATGAGGCTTTGTCAGAATCCAGTTGCCGTTATCCCAGTATTTGCCCTTCTGTGTTACTTCACGAATGTTGATTTCGGGATTGAAATTTGTAGCAAATGGCTTACCGTGATCTCCTGCATTGCAGTCGACGATATCGAGGTAATGCAGTTCATCAAAATGATGTTTTGCAGCGTAAGCTGTAAATACTGATGTAACACCGGGATCGAAACCGCATCCGAGGATTGCCGTTATCCCTGCTTTCTTATATCTCTCCTGGTATGCCCACTGCCAGCTGTATTCAAATTTAGCTTCTTCGAGTGGTTCATAATTGGCGGTGTCAAGATAGGCAACACCCGTTTCAAGGCAGGCATCCATGATATGGAGATCCTGGTAGGGAAGCGCTACATTCACCAGGATATCAGGATTATATGATCTGATCAGCTTTACGAGCTGCGGTACTTTATCTGCATCTACCTGTGCGGTTTGTATACAGTCATTACCGATCCTTGCAGCAATAGCATCGCATTTTGATTTTGTCCGGCTGGCCAGCATTATCTCGCTGAATACATCCGGCAGGGAAGCCATCTTATGGACGACAACGGTGCCGACACCCCCTGCTCCAATTACCAGTACTTTCCCCATATACCATATTTTAAATAAGGATCCAATAAAAAAAATTAAATGAAATAATTTCTCAATTAGCTGTCAGTCTGCTTCAAATATAATATTAAAAAATCACCATTCAATGATTATTCATCATTCAGGATAAAATTATGTCAATTCATTTCGGGTTAACGATGCTGTATTAATTCTGATTATCTTTGTTCCTTTAATTTTCTGTTTATACGGGCATGAAGCTTATCAATCCCCTTATTATTTTAAGGATATTAAGCACCATTCTTCTTATCGAGACATTTTCATTCCTGTTTTGTCTGCCGGTAGCAGTCATATGTCATGAGCCTCTGTTACCTTTTCTTCTCTCATCGGCAATTACAGGATTTTCGTTTATTATCCTGAGAATTATCACATGGAATGCAGACACCAAGAAAACAAGCAACCGTGACGGTTATCTTGCAGTAACACTTTCGTGGCTTGTCTTTTTGGTTCTGGGTTCCCTGCCATATCTTATCAGCGGTACTATTCCTTCATTCATTAATGCTTTTTTTGAATCAACCTCAGGATTTACGACTACAGGGGCATCCATACTGACAGATGTTGAGATATTGCCATATTCAATCCTGTTCTGGAGAAGCTTTACCCACTGGATCGGCGGACTTGGTATCATAGTTCTGGTTATTCTCATCCTGCCTTCGCTTAAGGTATCCGGATACCAGCTATTCAGTCTTGAATCCTCAATGAAGGAAAAAATACATCCAAAAACCCAGGCAGTAGGATTCAGGATAATGTTCATCTATTTTGGGCTGACAATTGCCCAGGTTATTTTATTATGGATGGGCGATATGACCCTCTTTGACAGTGTGTGCCACTCATTCGGCACTATTGCGACCGGAGGTTTTTCAACAAAAAACAACAGTCTGCAATTCTATTCAAGTTACAGCCAGTATGTTGTTATGATATTTATGTTCCTGGCCGGGACAAGCCAGGTTGTATATTATTACTTATTAAAATTTAACTTAAGGAAGGTAAGACAAAATGAAGAATTATGGTTTTATATCTTCATTGCATTTGTTGCAGGAGCGACAGCAACAATAATTCTTCTTACCAGTTCAACACGCACTCTTGAAGAAGCATTCAGGGAGGGTTATTTTCAGATCATTTCAATCATGACCTGTACAGGTTTTGCATCTGCAGATTATCTTTTCTGGCCATCAGCTGGTCTCCTGCTGATCTTTGTCATGATGTTTGCAGGCGGAAGTACAGGATCAACCAGCGGCGGAATAAAAATGGCAAGGCACCTGATAGTTCTGAAGAACATAAAAAGCACTTTTATCAGGCTAAATCACCCGAAAGCTCTTGCATCAGTAAAACTTAACGGCAGGATCGTTAATGAAAGCATAAATATCACAATAATCTCATTCATACTTCTTTATATTTTTATTTTTATTACTGGAACAGTCATTGTAGTAATAACAGGTGTAGATCCTGTTACTTCAGCAAGTTCTGTAGCAACATGTATGGCCGGGATAGGTCCGGGTCTGGGTACTGTAGGGCCAATGAACAATTATGCCCACATGCCTGAGGTCAGCAAGGTGGTGCTCAGCCTTCTGATGATAATCGGAAGACTTGAAATCATAACCGTATTTGCACTATTTTCCAGGTCTTTCTGGAGGCTTTAGGGAATTGCGGAATGCGGAATGCGGATTGCGGATATGCTAAACGCTAAACACTGAACCCTGAACTTTCATTTACCTGCCAAATAGTTTTCTGGCTTCTTCAAGGTTTTCAGGAGTTCCTACATTTATCCAGTAACCACTGTCGTCCCTCAAGGTAAATATTTTATGCCCGGAGGCCAGCTGAAGGTAAAGAGCGGTCATTGTATAAACGCCTTCGCTCATATAATTGAATATTTCAGGATTTATTATGTGCCTTCCTGAAAAAGCTGTTTCTGATAGAGTTTCTGTTTCCTCACAGGCAATAATCCTTTCCCCGGTGGCTTTGTTGCACCAGCCCTTCAGCAAACCTTCCTGATCAACAAGAAGATACCTGTTCCCCTTGCGATTTCTAACAGCAAGGGTTGCCAGTCCTTTCATCTTCATGTGGTACCGGTACATAGCAGAAAGGTCAAGGTCAGTCAGTGTGTCCGCATTATATAAAAGGAAAGGACTTTTGTCAAAAAATCCTCTGGCCTTAAATAATCCTCCGCCGGTTTCAAGGAGCATTTCCCGCTCATCCGAAACAGTGATCTTAAATCCATCCTTTTTAAGCCTCTCTGTTTCCTCCTCAACTATATCTGCCAGGTAATGGACATTTATAATAATGTCGTCAAATCCTGATGCCGTGCAATTCTCAACGGCAAGACGAAGCAGGCTTTTTCCGTTAATATCAAGGAGAGCCTTGGGAATAGTCTCGGAGATTTTACCAAGCCGGGTGCCTTTTCCGGCTGCAAGGATCATTGCTTTCATTGGCAGAAAATTAATGAGACTGTGAAGAAAGCCGCTGGAACAACTGTGATTGCGGTGTTGATCTGACGGTGCGATATAGTTCAGGTAAAGAAATATGGTTTTCAGCCTGCCTTATGATCTCTGTAAGCAAATGGACGCCCGGCACTATGCTTTCCGTAAATGTTGGCTTCTGCTCATACAGGCCCCTGAACCCGAAAGCGCCCAGAGCCTGCATCACACGAATCATGCTGAAACCGGCATAATAACCTCTGAATTTATTCTTATCCTCCTTTGATACCAGGCAGAATTTCTCTATATAATAATCGAGAATTTCGTCCCTGTTAGCCTGCAGCATGGGGATTTTTGCATCGTACAAGAGTGAGGCGACATCATACTGGGGGGCTCCTTTCCTCCCTCCCTGGTAATCAATGAACCATGGCTCGTTACCGATCACCATGACATTTGCTGTCTGAAAATCCCTGAAGAGAAAATAGTCCTGGCCCGTTTCAAGCAGGTAATCGGATAACGTAACAAAATCGTGTTCCAGGTTCCGTTCATTGAAAGGAACTGCCAGAAGCTTGAGCAGCATATACTTGAAATAGTTCAGATCCCACATCATCGACTGGCGGTCAAAGCAGCGATGAGGATAGCAAAGATCAAGATTAAGCCCTTTGATGCCTTCAGTTTGAAACAGGATAAGATTGTCAAGTATTTTACGGTAAAGTGCTTTGGTTTCCGAATTGAAATCTGAAATATCAGATCTGCTATGAAGCCATGTATACAGGTTTATATCACCAAGATCCTTCAGGTAATATATGAATTTATCAGGAAGGTATCCGTAAATCTCCGGTACAGGAAGCCCTTTGGCGATGAAATGGTTAGTGAATCCTGTAAATGCTTCATTTTCCTCCAGGTTGGGATTGTAGGCTCCGATGATGCTTTTCGGTCCGTCAATGATCCTGAAATACCTTCTGTCAGATCCCGACCTGGGAAGTGGTGTTACTTTCAGATCAGAACCGCCGAATAGAGTCTTATAACCTTCTGATATTATGTCGATTTCATTCATAATCTAATATAAACTTTCTTTCTGTACAGTACTAGTGCTACGAGCCAGATCAGCAACACCTGAATCAATGCAAACATAAGGCTTCCGTTCATATTTCCTGCTATTGGTACGCAGACTTTTTCATAAAACCAGCTATACAGGGTAATTTTTTCATCGCCTGCCTGGAATTTAATAAACAACATCAATCTTGTCCATATCCCTGCAAGAAAATATGAAAACAGTGCATTCATCCCGAATACCACGAAAAAGACTCTCCATTTCTGAAATTTCAGCACATCAGCCAGAAAATATATGCCAGCCAGCACTGCCATTGCCCAGCCCGCAGTATAGAGCACATAGGAACTTGTCCACAGCGATTTATTGATCGGGAAAACTATACTCCACAGGAGACCGAGTCCTGCTGATGAAGCTCCCAGCAGAAGGAGCTTTAAGACTGTTTTGCCTGAGGGAGTCTCTTTTCCCAGTATCTCTCCGGTGAAATAACCGATAATGACTGTGCATACTGCCGGCAGGGTACTCAGTAAACCCTCCGGATCAAAAGGTATTCCGTATCCCTTGTACAAATGGTTCTTTCCAAGTATTGCGGTATCAGCTTTAAGTACAAAATTTCCTTCAAGGCTGTATGGTTCGGTTCCTCCGAAAAATGCCAGCAATGCCCAGTAAAGAAGCAGCAGGAAAGCTATGACAATCCACAGATACTCACGTCTGATCGTCAGGCATAATATAGCACCTAAACAATATGCGATTGCAATCCGCTGAAGGACTCCCATTATTCTCAGTGTTGAATAATCCCTGTTGAAGTATGGGAATATTGTAAGGAAAAGTCCAACAGCAAAGATGGCCAGAGTACGCCTTAATATTCTGAACAGGGATCCGGCATTTATCTCATGCCCGTATTTCTTAAGCGAGTACCACATTGATACGCCCACAATGAAAAGGAAAAACGGGAATACCAGGTCGGTGGGTGTGCATCCGTGCCATGATGAATGGCGCAGGGGAGGATAAACATAATTCCAGCTTCCGGGTGTATTCACGATGATCATAAAGGCGATTGTCAATCCCCTGAAGATATCAAGTGAAACCAGCCGGTTACTGCTCTTTGCCATATTAATCAGAATTGGATAAAAGTAGCATTTCTCGCCAGAAATCAGTCCCGGAACATTTTTATTTTTTCGGTGATACCTATTCCGGGCTTTTCATTAAGAGTTACTTTGCCCTCTGTGATAGTTACGCCATCATAACAGTCGTTGCTGATCAGCAGGTTGCCATCCAGGTCCGCCCAGTGAGCCAGCGGCGACAGCTGTGCAGCTGCAGATATTGCACATGATGTCTCGGTCATGCACCCTATCATCACCTTCATGCCCATCTCTCTTGCCATATGCGCCATTTTGTATGCTGTATTCATTCCTCCGCATTTCATGAGCTTGATGTTTATGGCGGAATATACACCTTTCATGGAGAGCAGATCATCAATTGTCTGCAAAGCCTCGTCTGCAACAACCGGAAGGGGAGAGTTTTCGGTAAGCCAGGCAATGTCGTCCACCATGTTTTTTGGCATCGGCTGTTCAAGGAAGAGCACATTGTTCTGCTTAAGCCAGTTTGCCATCTCAAGGGCGTAATTCCTGTCTTTCCATCCCTGGTTGACATCGACGCAGATCGGCTTATCAGAAATACTCCGGATGGTCTCAACCATTTCTTTATCGTTTCCCAGGCCAAGCTTAACTTTAAGGATCTTATAAGGTTCTGCTTCAGCAACTTTCTGCCGTACTACTTCCGGAGTATCAATGCCTATGGTTAAGCTTGTGCAGGGAGTTTTCGAGGGATCAAGACCCCAGAGCCTGAACCAGGGTTTCCCGATCAGCTTTCCGACAAGATCGTGCAAAGCTATATCCACCGATGCCTTCGCCGCATAGTTACCCTGGGATATCCCGTCAAGATATGCCACTATATCCTCAATCAGGAAAGGATCTTTGAACTGTGAAAGGTTAACCTGTGAAAGGAATTTTGTTACGGTCTCATGGCTTTCTCCAAGGTAAGGAGGCATTGAGGCCTCACCGAAACCCTTTTTCCCATCATACTGAATTTCTGTAAGTACCACAGGTGTTGTGGTCCTTGAGCTGGTAGCCAGCGTAAAAACATGTTTAAGCTTGAGCTCATACGGCACAAACCTGAGCTTCATGGATGTATTCTTTCGTATCATGGGAGATATTGGTTTATCCGGTAACAAAAAGATACTGGCCAGCCTGGAAATAAGTGTTCTGTTTGTCATGTATTGAACCCTGAAAATACAATCCTAATATACACATAAAAATCAGGAGCACTATGAAAGGTGCTCCTGATTGAACGTAATATGGAGATCTATAACAAGTACTTTAAAACAACTTAATACATTCTTCAAAACACAACTTCCACAATACCAGCATGCTAAAAAAGCTCATTTGCCTGTGCGTCCTGGTTCTTGTTTCTATACCGCTTATTTCGAGGTATTTTAAAATAAATATGTTAACTTGATCAAACGAATTTAAGAAATAATCTTATATACAATGAATTATAAATCAATCATATACATAGGATTACTATGGCTAATTGTTCAACCATCAGAATTAACCGCCCAGAAAACTGATCCTCCGTTTTTTGAGTATCTGAATCATCCCTGGGTGGATTCTGTTTTTAATACTCTGTCACCGGAGGAACGGATTGCACAACTTATATGGATAGATGCCTGTTCAAACCGTGAGATCAGCCATGAAGTATATCTTGCTAATGTCATTAAAAAAGTTGGCGTCGGCGGAGTCATTTTCTTTGAAGGGTATACCGGTAAGCAGACGGAAATGCTTAATTATTTCCAGAAGATATCAAGGGTGCCCCTGATATTTGCCGAAGACGGTGAATGGGGACTGGGAATGAGACTGGAGGGAGTAGTAAAGTTCCCTTACCAGATGACGCTGGGCGCCATACGAAATGATTCACTCATCTATAAAATGGGTGAAGCTGTTGCTAAACAATATAAAAGAGCAGGCGTTCATATCAATCTTGCACCAGTAGCTGATGTAAATATCAATCCGTATAATCCTGTCATAAACTACAGATCGTTTGGCGAAGATCCTGAAAATGTGAGCAAAAAAACACTTATGTACATGAATGGCTTGCAGGATAATGGAATAATCTCGACAGCAAAGCATTTCCCGGGGCACGGAGATACGCAAACCGATTCCCATCTCGGTCTTCCTGTCATCAGGCAGACAAGAGCCAGGCTAGATACAGTTGAGCTGACACCTTTCAGGACACTGATTGATGCAGGAGTGACATGCGTCATGCCGGGCCATCTGAATATCCCTTCCCTCGACTCAACTCCGGGACTTCCTTCAACATTATCATATCCGATGCTGACACAGCTGCTCAGGAATGAGTTGTCATTCAAAGGATTGATAATATCGGATGCCATGAACATGGCAGGCATCACAAATTATCCTGCCAGGGAAGGCGCAGCAGTAGTATCATTAAGGGCAGGAATGGATGTACTCGAATATGTGGAGGATCCTGAACGTACCCTAAAAGAAATTGCCGAAGCCGTTAAGAAAGGATTAATCTCACAGGACGTCATAAATGAAAAATGCCGTAAGGTGATTGCAGCAAAATACTGGGCCGGACTGAGCCTCCCTGAATTTGTAAATGAAGAAAACCTGCAGGAGGATTTGTCAGGTGCAGAAACAAAAGCTCTGATAAGGGAATTGTATGCCAGTGCGATGACAGTATTAAAGAATGGAAATAATATTCTCCCGTTAAAGAATCTGGACAAGATCAAAATTGCATCAGTTGCAGTAAGTAAAAACAAGACTACATTGTTTCAACGCAGGATCGCAAAATATAATCCTGCAGACGGTTACACAATTGATCCGGCAAATAGTGCGGCTGCTGACGAACTGCTCAAAAACCTGTCAGGTTATGATCTGGTAATTGCTGGGATTTACGGGCTTGATCAGCGTCCCCAGACAGGCTTTGGCATTACACCTGAAATGACCGAATTCATTAGTAAACTGATTGATAATCACCGTACTATAATTACATGGTTCGGAAATCCCTATGCTGTTGACAGGATCAAATCGTTGAAAGATGCTGAGGGTCTCATACTAGCGTACCAGGAAAATGAATTTACAGAAGACCTTTCTGCCCAGCTGATCTTTGGAGGCATAGGCGCCCGGGGCTCTCTCCCGGTAACAATCAATGAAACATGGCCTTATGATTTCGGAATAATAACTCCGGGAAATATCAGGATGCAGTACGGATTCCCGGAAAATGCAGGAATGTCATCTGCTCTTCTTGAAGAAAAAATCGATTCAATAGTGAATATCGGGCTTACTGCCAAAGCATTTCCCGGTTGCGAGGTGATGGTCGCCAGGAAAGGAATGGTTGTTTTCCATAAAACTTACGGCTACCACGATTATGACAGCAGGATAAGTGTAAATGAGGATGATCTTTTTGACCTGGCATCAGTTACAAAGGTCTCCTCTACCCTTGCAGGTTTAATGCTCCTCGATACGGAAAATAAGTTCTCACCTGATGAGACCCTTGGCAGCTATCTGCCTTTTTACAAAAACTCAAATAAGGAAGATCTGCTGATGGCAGATATCCTTTCTCACCAGGCCGGACTTTCATCCTGGATACCATTCTGGAAGGAAACCGTAAAAAAAAACGGGGAGTTTAAGAAGAATATCTTCAGCTACAAATCATCTGAAAAGTATCCGCTGGAAGTTGCACAGTGGCTCTTTATCAATGATAATTACAGAAAGAAGATCTTTAATGAAATAAAGAAATCACCGCTTGGCGAAAAGAAATATCTCTATTCCGATCTTGCCTTTATTATCTCGCCGGAGATAATTGAAAAACTGACAGGCGAAAAATGGTACGAATATGTTACCTCAAATATCTATCACAAGCTCGGAGCCTATGACATCTGTTTCAATCCATGGATGAAATATCCGCTGAGCCGTATAGTACCGACAGAATATGATTCCCTGTTCAGGAAGCAGCAGTTGCACGGTACGGTGCACGATGAAGGAGCAGCGATGCTGGGCGGCGTATCCGGGCATGCAGGATTGTTCTCCACTGCAAATGATCTGATGAAGCTTATGGAGCTTTATCGCCGGATGGGATCTTATGGCGGGGAACAGATAATCGGGAAAGAGGTGCTCGAACAATACACAAAGGTACAATACCCTGAAAATGACAACAGACGCGGCCTGGGGTTTGACAAACCTCTTCTGAACAATACCGAGCTGCCTGATAAAGAGGCTTATCCGACCAAAGGCGCTTCACCAGCCAGCTTCGGGCACACGGGATATACCGGAACGATGGTCTGGATAGATCCTGAATATGAAACAACCTTTATTTTCCTGAGCAACCGGGTGAATCCCACCAGGAACAATAACCTGTTATCCGAGCTTAATATCAGGGGGAACATTCTGCAGGCGGTGTATGATTCGGTAATTAAATAGAAAAAGCCTGACTGAAAATATCAATCCGGCTTATTATGTGCCCAGAACAAGACTCGAACTTGCACACCGTAACCGGCACCAGCCCCTCAAGCTGGCGTGTCTACCAATTTCACCATCTGGGCGTTACAAGGCATTAAGGCATTAAGGCTTTAAGGCTTTAAGGCTTTAAGGCATTAAGGCGTAATGTCTTTAAGACAATAATTTATTTATTTAAAAGAACCTTTATTAAATCTTACTTAAGTTTATTCAACACCTTAACGCCATAATGTCGTAAAGCCGTTGAGCCGTTTATAGTGCCCAGAACAGGACTCGAACCTGCACATCATCACTGACACTAGTCCCTGAAACTAGCGCGTCTACCAATTTCGCCATCTGGGCAGAATGAAGCGGGTGCAAATGTAACAAAAAATTCAAAAAAAATCCAATCAAAATATATCGTATTACAGAAAAGTATATTTTTGCTCCCTGATTGTAAACAGATGAATAAGCTGAATAAAAAATCCCTGTGGCTGATCATGCATCCTTTTTGAGGTCCGCATCATTTTCATATGAGTTTTTTTTGATGCTGAGACCTGCGTGAATTGCAGGTTTTTTTATAAACGAAAGAGAAAAATGGACATTGTAAAAATCATGAAATTCGGCGGGACTTCGGTAGGAAATCCCGACAGGATAAGAGCGCTTATCCCGTTGATAACCGACAAGGAAAGAAAAATCGTTGTTCTTTCTGCCATGTCAGGGACCACGAACAGCCTGGTGGAAATTACCGATCTTCTTTACACCGGTAATGTCAATGAGGCATCCTCAAGAATAGAAGCTCTCCGGGCTGTATATCACCAGGTGGTTTATGACCTCTTTGCAACGGATCCTTTCCGGGTAACAGGTCATGAACTTATTGATTCACATTTTGATTATATCAATAATTTTACCCTCAGGGTATTCACAAAGCTCCAGGAAAAGGCCATTATTGCACAGGGTGAGCTTCTTTCAACATCATTATTTAATCATCTGCTTAAGGAGAGGGAGATAAAATCAATACTCCTCTCTGCTTTGAATTTTATGCGGATTGACAAGGACGGAGAACCCGACTATTTCTATATTGAGGAGAACATAAACAGGGAACTCAGAAAACATAAATCAGAAACCATAATTATAACCCAGGGATTCATCTGCAGGAATGTCTACGGTGAAATTGATAACCTGAAACGGGGAGGAAGCGATTATTCGGCATCAATCATCGGTGCAGCATTAAAAGTCAAGGAGATACAGATATGGACCGATATCAGCGGTTTTCGCAATAATGACCCACGGTATGTGGAGAATACAAAAATAATACGCGACCTGTCCTTCGATGAAGCAGCTGAACTCGCATATTTCGGGGCGAAGATACTTCATCCGGCAAGTGTAAATCCCGCCAGGGAAAAAAATATTCCTGTCAGACTCAAGAATACCATGGAGCCGGAAGATGAGGGCACTCTCATAACATCAACCAGTAAACTCCTTGATTATAAAGCAGTTGCTGCAAAAGACGGGATTTCAGTACTGAGGATTAGATCTGACAGGATGTTGATGGCATATGGCTTCCTGCGGAAAGTGTTTGAAATATTTGAAGCCTACAGAACGCCCATTGATATGATCACAACATCTGAGGTTGCAGTATCGCTGACAATCGATAATCCGCAATTTCTCGATAAAATTGCACAGGACCTCAGGGAACTGGGTTCTGTGGAGGTTGAAAGAAACCAGACAATAATCTGTGTGGTAGGTGATTTCCGGACAGAACGTGTCGGATCGGCCCCCGAAATATTCCTGGCACTGAATACAATTCCGCTCAAGATGATCTCCTATGGCGGAAGCCCCAATAGCTTATCCCTGCTTGTTGATACATCAAACAAAACCCAGGCTCTCAGACTTCTCAGCAAACATCTTTTTAACTAGAAAAATGATAGACAGAAATACAATAGAAAAATTCAGGGATCTGCCCACACCTTTTTATTATTATGATCTCGATGTTCTCAATACCACTCTCAATACTTTAAAGACAGAATCAGTTAATTCGGGATATAAAATACACTATGCGGTAAAAGCAAATGCAAATCCACGGATATTAAAGATCATTTCATCCTACGGATT